>JAJTBP010000316.1 GCA_021286825.1 Marinilabiliales bacterium
TTCCGGTAACATCACCAATTTCGCCGGTTGGAATCAGGTCGGGCGTCGTGACTGTCTTCTTGTGGCTGTTGATGAGCAACTGATGGTTGAAGATGTTCTCCTTACCGGCAGTCAGGTTGAAGTAGGTATGATTGGTGAGGTTCACCACTGTCGGTTTATCAGATTCTGCCTTGTACTCAACCAAAAATTCATTCTTGTGGGTTAGCTTGTAGACGATGGTCGCGTCGAGATTTCCGGGAAATCCCTCTTCCAAATGGACGCTTCGGTATTTCAGTTCCAATCCTACATGATCTGGTTTTTCTATGGTTTTCGGTGACCAAACCACACTGTCAAATCCCTGGAATCCTCCGTGGAGTTGGTGTTTCCCATGATTTACGGAAAGGGGATAATGTTGTCCGTCCAGTTCAAAGCCTGCACCGCCGATCCGGTTGCAATAACGACCGCAGACCGCTCCGAAATAGGGATATTGTGCTCGATAGGATTCAGAAAAGTATTCATTGAGCGTTGGAAAGCCGAGCACGATGTTTTCCTTCTTTCCGGATTTGTCGGCCATTTCGATGGATGTGATGATGGCTCCGTAATTGGTGATTCGGACAGTCAGTCCATTGGGATTCACCAGGGTATACAGGTAGACTTTTTCGCCTTTCGGACATTGACCAAAGATCTCTTTCTTGATGTTCATAAGTTTAGAATGAATTTTGAAATCGGTTATTTTTCTGGATCACGCGTAAAGTTGTAGCAGCTGCGGTTGTCTGGCAGAATCATCGAACACACCCATTGGCCAAAAGATTGTCCGGAAGGGTTCAGACGCCTACTTGAAACCGGAATGTAAACTTAATGATTCGGGAGATTTTATAAAAGGTCAAACCTCACTTTCTGAAATCTGGAGAGGAAAAAAAGAGCCTGTAAATGTTTTTGATAAATTGGCTGATAACTTTAATTTTACGGTTGACCAAACGAACGTTGGATCGGGTCTGACAAGGAGCGCTTCATGGAAGGATATGACATCATCGGCGACATTCACGGGTATGCATCGCTCTTAAAAAAGCTGTTGCAGCAAATGGGTTATCAGCATACGGGCGGTGCATGGCGGCATCCTTCCCGTATGGCTGTATTCGTAGGTGATTTCATCAATCGTGGTCCGGAGATCAGGGAGACACTTCAGATGGTGCGGGCCATGACCGAAGCGGGAAGCGCCCTGGCCATTTTGGGCAACCACGAATACAGTTGCATTCTTTACCACATCCGGGACGACAACGGGACCTTCATGGTGCGACACATAGCCGGTAACAGGAATCAGATTCAAAAGACCCTGATGGTTTACAAAAACCTGTCAGAAGAATGGAAAAGCCACCTGAAATGGATGAGATCCCTGCCATTTTTTCTGGACCTGGGAGAGATACGCATCGCACATGCCTACTGGAATGATGAGGAGATCGACCGGTTGAAACAGTTTTTGCCTTCCGGCGGATTGAAAAAGCGATTCATTCGCGACATGCATGAAAACAATCCGGAGATGGCGGCCATCGTTTATAAGCTGCTGAAAGGGTTGGAGTACAAATGCCCCAGAGACCTGATCATCAAGTGTAACAAAGGATTGAGCCGCAAGGTCTTCACGCTTAACTGGTGGACAAACCCCACCAACAAAACCTTCAGACAACTCTATTTCGGAAATAAGTTCATCCTGCCGGATTACCATTTTCCACCAGAGATTGCGCCGGATTATATCCCCTACGCAGAAAACCAACCTCCGGTCTTTTTTGGTCACTACTGTCTGGGAGAAGGAGCCGAGGTGATCCAGCCCAATATTTGTTGCATCGATAGTTGCGTCGATACCACCCACCGACTCTCTGCCTATCGATGGGATGGAGAAAAAGTGTTGAATCCCTCAAAAATTGTGGTTGCCGGATAGCCTGGTCACCCGAAGGTTATTCCCACTCTATGGTTGCCGGTGGTTTCGAACTGATGTCGTAGACCACCCTGTTGATGCCACGTACCTTATTGATGATCTCATTGGAGACCTTGGCCAGGAATTCGTAGGGGAGGTGCACCCAATCTGCCGTCATGCCATCTGTGGAGGCAACCGCCCGCAAGGCGACTACATTTTCATAGGTCCTTTCATCACCCATCACACCCACCGATTGCACGGGCAACAACATCACTCCCGCCTGCCAGACCTTGTCATACAGGCCCCATTCCTTCAGCCCACGCACAAAAATCGCATCGGCTTCCTGAAGGATCCGTACCTTCTCTGGCGTGACATCCGACAGAATCCGTATCCCCAATCCCGGACCCGGGAAGGGATGGCGATGAAGCAATTCTTCCTTGATTCCCAGGGCTTTCCCAACACGTCTGACTTCATCCTTGAAAAGCAGGTTGAGCGGTTCGACCACCTTCAGATGCATTTTTTCCGGTAGTCCACCTACATTGTGGTGGGATTTAATGGTAGCCGAAGGTCCGTTAACCGAAACCGATTCGATGACATCGGGATAGATGGTCCCCTGGGCCAACCACTTCACATCCTTGATTTTGTGTGCCTCTGCATCGAATACTTCGATAAAGTCCCTTCCAATGGTTTTTCTTTTCTTCTCCGGATCGGTGATGCCTGCCAAGTCGTTCCAGAACTTCTCCCGTGCATCAATCCCGATGACGTTAAGACCCATTCCCTTGTAGGAATCCAAAACATCCTGAAACTCATTCTTGCGAAGCAGTCCGTTGTCGACAAAGATACAGGTGAGATTGGCTCCAATGGCCTTGTGCAACAAGACACCCGCAACGCTCGAATCGACTCCTCCTGAAAGACCCAAAACCACCTTGTCGTTGCCCAGCTTTTGGCGAAGTTGGGCCAGTGTAGCCTCCACAAACGAATCAGGTGTCCAGTTTTGACTGCAACCGCAGATGTCCACGAGAAAGTTTTTCAGCAAATGGGTGCCTTCGGTGCTATGGTAAACTTCGGGATGAAACTGGATCCCATAAGTCGGCTCCTCCTTCACCTTGAAGGCAGCAAAGGCAACATCTTCCGTGGAGGCAAGAACCTCGTAGTTCTCCGGTAGTCTCACAATGGTATCCCCATGTGACATCCAGACCTGAGAGTTGTGCGAAATTCCCTGAAATAGCTTATCCCCCGAAACAATCGAATTGAGGTGGGCCCTTCCGTATTCCCTCGAATTGGATGCCGCCACCTCACCCCCAAAGAAATGGGCGAGATACTGCGCACCATAACAAACGCCCAAAATGGGAAGTTTTCCCCTGAATGAGCCCATGTCAATACGGGGCCCCTGTTCATCTCTTACAGAATAGGGGCTTCCCGACAGGATGATGCCTTTGACCGATCCGTCAATTTCCGGATAATGATTGAAGGGATGAATCTCGCAAAATACATTGAGTTCCCGGACCCTGCGGCCAATGAGTTGGGTGTATTGGGATCCAAAGTCCAGAATGAGTATCTTTTCCATGAAAGTGTGAGTGGGTAAGTGTGGGTCAAAATTAAAAAAAGATTCCGGATCTGCCCGCCTCGAAGGGGTTGGTGCAGGTCCGGAATTCAATTCAGCTGTTCATTCGAATGGATTAAAGTTTTCTAACCCAAATGTTTCTGTAGCTTACAGGATTGCCATGGTCCTGCAATTCCAGTCCGGCAGCTCCATGGGGAGTGTACTTGGGAATACCGATGTACTCGGTGTGACCAAAGAGGGAAATATTGTTCTGGACGAGCACACCATTTTGCAGAACGGTTACCCTGGCAGGAGA
>JAJTBP010000317.1 GCA_021286825.1 Marinilabiliales bacterium
CAGCTTCCTGCCTTCCAATTTTACGGAGTATTTCAGACTCATTTAAGGAGCGGAGTACCTTAAAGAGTTCGTTCAGTTTGACAGGTAGATCAAGTCTTTCAAGGACCCATTGAAGATTTTGAAGTGCAAAGGGAATACTTTTCAGAAAGTGGGTTTTCTGTTCATAAAAACCACGAAAACCATAGGCACCCATGGCTTGCATGATCCGGATCAGGACATAACCGTAGAAGTATTGGGTAAATTCTTCGCGATCAACAGACTGAAGGGATGATAGTTCGTTTAGATATACCTCTATCAGCTCTTCCCTGATTTTTTGAGGAATATCGGCCTTGGCATCGTACAAAAGGGATGCCAGGTCATACTGTAAAGCACCTCTTCGACCTCCTTGATAATCAATAAACCAAGGTTCTCCATTGCGTATAAGGATGTTACGGCTTTGGAAATCCCTAAGCATAAAATAGTTACACTCTGTCCTCAAGAGATAATCGCAAAATGAAGAATAATCGTCTTCCAAAGCTTGTTCATCAAATGAGACTTTTGCCAGTTTGAGAAAATAGTATTTGAAGTAATTCAGGTCCCACATCATGGACTGTCTGTCAAAAGCCTTCCTTGGATAGCAAAGCTCAAAATCAATATTTTTACCAGCAGTGACCTGAATAGCTGGCAATTTGCTAACTACCTTTCTATAGGCATCCCTGACCTCCTCATCAAATTCATGGTCTGTCCGATGATTTGTTAGGAAGGCAAACAGCGTCGTATCACCCAGATCCTCCTGGAGATATAACCGAAGCGAAGGGTCGTAGTAGTAGATCTCCGGTACATTTATTCCATTGGCACGTAGTTGTTTTGAAAATCCGATGAAAGCATTGTTTTCCTTTTCATCATCATTCCATGTGCCAATGGCAGTAAAATGATTGCTTCGCAACCGAATGTATTCCCGATAGGAACCGGATTGTGGCAAGTATTCGGCAGAGGTTACCTCTTCTGAAAATTTCTCCAGAAAAAGTTGATTTAGTTTGAGTTCAGTTTCCTTTTTCAAGATCGACGATTTGTAACAAAAATACCAAAAAAAAGGCTGCCCCGTAATCCGAGACAGCCTTTAAATGTTCTATTGCGAGAACAAAGTCAGAAGTGTTTGTCTTATTCGGCAACAACTTCAAACTCCAGTTCAACAACCACTTCCTTGTGAAATTTCACCTTGGCAGTGTGTTTGCCGACCTCTTTGATGGCATCTTCCTTGATGGTGATCTGTTTGCGATCCACTTCAAATCCCTTTTCCTTGAGTGCCTCAGCAATCTGGATGTTGTTAACGGATCCGAAGATTTTTCCGGTTGAGCTGGTCTTTGCACCAATCACAACGGAAATGGTTTTCAAAATCTCTGCCAATTTAAGAGCTTCCTCTTTCAGCCGTGCTTCCTTGTGTGCTCTTTGTTTGAGATTTTCTGCAAGAATCTTCTTGGAAGAAGGTGTAGCCAAAATAGCCAATTTCTGGGGAATTAGGTAATTACGACCATATCCGCTTTTTACAACCAATACATCGTCTTTGCTTCCCAGATTTGCAACATCTTGAAGTAGAATAATTTCCATTTTAGTTCCTCCTTCTATTTATTTTAACAAATCCGTTACATAAGGCAACAATGCGATCATTCTGGAACGCTTGATGGCCTGAGATACTTTGCGTTGGTATTTCAAAGAAGTACCGGTAATGCGACGGGGCAGAATCTTACCCTGCTCATTGAGAAATTTCTTGAGAAATTCCGGGTCTTTGAAATCCACATACTTGATGCCATTCTTTTTGAATCGGCAATATTTCTTCTTCTTTACCTCTACCGATGGTGGGGTAAGATACCTGATTTCACTTGCGTTTGTACTCATGACTTAGTTTTCTGATTGAGTTTTTGCGT
The DNA here is from genome assembly GCA_021286825.1 of Marinilabiliales bacterium. GTDB lineage: Bacteria > Bacteroidota > Bacteroidia > Bacteroidales > Prolixibacteraceae > CAINVV01. The sequence continues at coordinate 1,905 of JAJTBP010000317.1, forward strand.
TTACTTTCTTTCTTCTTTTTTCGCTGTACTCAGCAGCATACTTATCCAATTTCACGGTAATGAAACGGATAATACGTTCGTCACGGCGGAACTCGGTCTCGAGTTTGGCAATGAAAGCAGGATCAGCTTTGAATTCGAGCAACTGGTAGAAGCCTGTCGATTTCTTTTGAATGGGGTAAGCCAATTTTTTCAATCCCCAACTTTCTTCATGAATCAACTCACATCCGTGGGAAGTGATCACATCCTTGAACTTTCCTACCGCTTCCTTCATCTGAGTATCAGCCAAAACGGGAGTAGTAATGAAAACGGTTTCGTACTGGTTCAACATACAAATTTGTATTTTACATTAAACAATTGTACTCATAAAATGAGTGGCGCAAAATTAGGGATCTTTTTCTTTTCTACCAACTTAGTTCTGAACTTTTTTAAAGGACATAAAGCAAAAAGAGCAGGTCGGGAAACCTGCTCTTTTAAGTTTAGTAAGATTAATCACTTAGTTCTAGTAAAAGTCCGATAAAAACGTCTTCATTTCATTTCGAGGAATAAAAATATATCTTTTTATTAAAATTTGTTAAGATTTAATCATTCTCATTAACATTGCGTTAAAATATTTTGAATAAAATTTTATATCTCACAGTAAATCAGACACATAAAATTTAATCAAAATCGCATGTTTTACAGCAGGTTTTTGAGTGTCGTTGATTAAAGTAGCTCCAACCAGACAATATTGTGATGAGGAAATGTGGAAATACTTGGCAAATTGAGTACATTTACTTTAGAGTGTCCTCTGATGCAATGTCAAATGCTGGGCATACTTACCGACGAGGGCTTATGGTCATGAAGATTTTACTTTTTTTTCTTCTCATGGGATGTGGTTTGTTGGGCTTTTCTCAACAATCGCAACATCTGACCGTCATGACGCACGACCACTTGACCGTCACGACTAATCGTGAAGGTTTGAACAAATTTGCCAGATGGGCACAATTTCCCAAGAAAGGTCTACCTATCAGGAAGGTTTTGATGCATGTAACGCTGGGTTGTCCAGATTCTATTCCCTGTGCCCATTGGGATTATCTGGATCACATTACGCTTTTGCGATCCGGTGGAATGCAAGGCAAAAATTGTCAATTGGAATTAGGTCGGCTGATTACGCCCTATGGGAGTCAGTTCAAACGGGGGTGGCATTTTACCTGGACTACCGATGTGACAGATTTTAAACAGGAACTTCGTGACAGTGTTTTGGTGGAATATGCCCATTCTGGATGGGAGCCTCAAAATGTCGGTTGGTCACTGACCATATTATTTGAAATATTTGCCGGACGTTCAGTCATTGAAACCGACAGTATCCATAGGCTTTGGCAGGGTTCCTTTCTCTATGGTGACTCTGCAAAATCTATAGAAGAGCGTCTGGGACCCATGTATTTTGAAAGCAAGACCAGCAAAAGTTCTTTCAGGTTGCGGATACAACAGACGGGTCATGGCATGGATTCACCTGGCAATTGCAGCGAATTCTGTCCCCGGTGGAGAAAATTGTTGCTGGATGGCAAATCATTTGATCAAAAGAACATTTGGAAAGAGTGCGGTGACAACCCACTCTACCCTCAGGGCGGAACATGGGTTTATGATCGTGGCGGATGGTGTCCAGGTGATCTTCCTCCCGCTGATTGTTATGACATCATCGTTGGAAAAGGAAATCACAGGCTTGATTTGACCATGCAACCTTACAAAGCTACCGGAAGTCCACAAGCTGCTGAAAACATCGCAGCTTATCTGATGGCTTACAAAGGTCCATTTGCGAAGAATGATGTTGCTCTTGAATCCATACTAGTTCCCAATGA
>JAJTBP010000318.1 GCA_021286825.1 Marinilabiliales bacterium
CTGAGACAATGGCTCCGCCCAGGATGAAGGGGATCCTCCTCCCCAGTCGGGTCCATGTTTTGTCGCTCGACAAACCGATGATGGGTTGAACAATCAATCCTGCAAGCGGTGCGGCCAACCAAAAATAGTTGATGTGCTCCACGTCAGAGCCAAGAGCGGCAAGAATCCGGCTGGTATTCCCGTTTTGAAGCGAGTACCCGATTTGAACGCCGAGAAATCCGAAACTCATGTTCCAGATCTGCCAGAACGATAGCGTAGGTTTTTTAGCCATTTCGAAAGAAGTATTAGTAAAAAACGCAAAATTGGTCGCTTCGGAGTGAAACGACAAATCATTCAGCGTGCGACCCGAAAGTCAACACCGGTAAGTTTTTGAAATGGCGATGCAAAAGTCAGCAACTCAAATCCGGACGGATCTGATCAGAGTAGGAACTAAAAATGTGATTTTCGGTTACAAACGTATAAAAAAGAATTTATTCAAAAACTATTTTGTTTTGAAATTCTCTCGAGTCGTTCATACTTTCCTTTTGGTCGATTCCCGAAAGACGAGATGGGTATCGATGTAGTGGGTCCGGAAATTCCCGTTGGCCGGATGATCGATTCGGCTAAGCAACAGTCGGGCAGCCTCAACCCCCATCTCATAACCATGCTGATCTACAGAACTTAAGGTAGGAGTAGTGATGTCCGAGAAGAGGCTGGAAGAAAAACCGATGATGGCAACGTCCTGCGGTACGGCAATGGACATTCGCTGTAGGGTCTTCATTGCACCGACGGCTGTCATGTCGTTCACGGCAAAGATTGCATCGGGAGGCGTGGGCAGGTGCATGAGGTTTCGGGTGGCATTGCCGGCCAGTTCAAAGTTATCGGCCTGAACCACATATTCTTCACGAAATGGCAATCCATGATCCGCAAGGGCATCCTTGTATCCTTCGAGTCGTTCAATCCCGATGCCGATGCTGTGAAGGGTGCTGAGGTGCGCAATTCGGGTACATCCCGTCTCTATCAGGTGAACGGTGGCATTGTAAGCCGCTTTGCGATCGTTGATGATCACTTTGTCTACCGCTCTTTCCTCGGGTGCTCTGTCGAAAAAGACGATGGGAATGCCATTCTCCTCCAGGTTTTGCAGATGGGAGATGTCTTTGGTCTCTTTGGACAAGGAGATCAATACCCCTTCCACACGATTGGATTCCAGGGCCTGGGCATTGATGATCTCACGGGAATATTTCTCGTTGGATTGGCAGACCATGACGTTGTAGCCCGATTCATAGGCCACATCTTCGATGCCACTGATCACGGATGAAAAGAAATAATGGACCACTTCCGGGATGATTACCCCGATGGTATTGGTGCGGCTGTTCTTCAGGGACAAGGCAACCGCATTGGGTTTGTACCGCAATTTGGCGGCCAGGGCATTGACGGCATCCTTCGTTTCGCTGCTGATGTCGGGATGGTTTTTCAGTGCTCTGGAAACCGTCGACACAGAGATATTCAAGGCCTTGGCTATGTCTTTTATTGTAATCGGATTACCCATGAGGGCTTCACGTTAGTCGGGTTGTTTCTATCTGCCAAGTTAATACAAAAAACGTTCCCACAATCGGTGAAAAGGTCTTGTCCCCAAACTTGTTTATTAAAAAACGATAACAAAAGAAAAAACATGTTGTAAAACATATTTAATGCAAACGTCTTCGCAAACGATTGCGGAAACAATTTTATGAGACCACCAAAAAGTCCAGGTTAAATGAATGTTAAATTGTGTTTATTTGCGCTGCTGAAATGGTCTGATGGAAGAGTCAGGCAATTAAAAGTTTGATTTTCAACGTTCTTGCTTTAACCGATTTCTAAGATGCTTAGGCATTTAAAATCTACAACCATGATTTATGAACCTATAATTTGATTCACATGAAATTTGAATTAGCCAAGATGAAGATGCTTTGGTTTCTCCTTCTCGCGGTGTTCACACTGCCGGCCTTCGCCCAGGAGAAATCAATATCCGGTACTGTCACGGATGCAACCAGCAAGGAACCGCTGGTTGGAGTTACCGTCCAGGTGGAGGGTACTTTTAACGGAGCAGCTACGGATTTCGACGGTAAGTTTAAGCTGAAGGCAAATCCCGGACAGAAGCTGGTTTTTTCTTTTGTCGGGTATGTCTCACAGACGATCGTTGTTGATCAGCAGACCAATCTGAAAATCTCCCTTGCCCCGCAAGTACAGGGATTGGATGAAGTCGTTGTCATTGGATACGGTACCGTCAAGAAAGCGGATGCGACAGGATCTGTCAGCACGGTTTCTTCCAAGGATTTTATCAAAGGCGGGATTACCTCTCCCCAGGATTTGATCGTCGGTAAAACTGCCGGAACGGTGATCACCACTGAAGGCGGTGCACCGGGAAGCGGTGCCGTGATTCGTGTCAGGGGTGGATCTTCTCTTTCTGCCAGCAACGACCCGTTGATCATCATTGATGGATTCCCCGTGAGCAACTCCGGTATTTCCGGACTTGCCAACCCGCTTTCCACACTGAACCCCAACGACATTGAGACCTTCACCGTATTGAAGGATGCTTCTGCCACTGCCATTTATGGATCCAGGGCTTCCAACGGGGTTATCCTCATCACCACCAAAAAAGGTGCTGCAGGCAAACCCATGAAGATTGAATACAATGGAACCTATTCCATGAACACGGTTCCTGCCTATATGGATGTTATGTCGGGAGATGAATTCCGCGCCATGGCATTGGATCTGGCATCCAGAAGCCAGGTCGGTTTGAGCATGACCAGCCTGGGTCGACTGGGTAAAGAAAATACAGATTGGCAGAAAGAGATCTATCATACTGCCATGGCTGCCGATCACAACATCAGCATCTCCGGTGGTTTGAAATCCATGCCATACAGGGCCTCTCTCGGTTATACCAATCAGGATGGTATCCTCAAAACCACCAACATGGAGCGTTCAACATTGGCTGTTGGCCTGGATCCGACCTTCCTGGATGGCCATTTGAAAGTGAACCTCAACCTGAAGGGCAGCTATACCAAGCAAAATTTTGGAGATCAGGGAGCCGTCGGATCAGCCGTAGCTTATGATCCCACACAGCCCGTTTACAACAACAACACCAAATTTGGTGGCTATTATACCTGGATCAACAATTCAGATGTGCTTCCCGACGGTTCGATGAACCCCAACGGCAGCCCGAACCCGATCGGTGTTTCCAACCCTGTTGCACTGCTCAACCAAACGGATAACAAATCCAGCGTAAAACGCAGTCTTGGAAATGCACAATTTGACTATAAATTCCACTTCCTACCGGAGTTGAGGGCCAACCTGAACCTTGGATATGACTATTTTCACACCAATGGGCACAACAATGCTCCCAATGATGCAGCCTTTACCTACAGAGGTGGCATTGGTCGTATTTCTAACTATGAACAGACTGGAAAATCCCAGTTGCTGGATTTCTATCTGAACTACGTGAAGGAATTGAAAGGTATCAAAAGCAAAATCGATGCAACCGCCGGTTATTCCTGGCAGCATTTTTACAAGGAGGGTACCAGCTTCTCCAGCAATGGGGATGGCAGCGTCATCTCTGATAACAACTCCAAGTACATCAACGAAAACTACCTGATCTCCTTCTTTGGTAGGGTTAACTACACGCTTTTCGATCGTTATTTGTTAACAGCCACCCTTCGTGATGATGGATCCTCTCGTTTTGCATCCGGTAACCGCTGGGGTCTTTTCCCTGCAG
>JAJTBP010000013.1 GCA_021286825.1 Marinilabiliales bacterium
GCTTTTTCCATACCTTCCGCCCCATCGGATGCACCGATTACATGATATCCTTCAAATGTCAGAATTTCCAATACTCCTTCTCTCAACAACTTTTCATCTTCAATGATCAGAATCGTTTTTGCATCCTTCATACAATCTCATTTTTTCACAGTTGATTAATAGCATTTTTGTGTCTGGTTTTGTTCAATCTTTCAACGAAATGGGCAGATGAACGGTAAAGGTACTTCCCACGTTGACGATGCTTTCGAAGGAAATTTCCCCGCCATGTAGCGCAAGAGACTCTTTCACGATATTTAGTCCGAGTCCGTTCCCCTGAATTTGTCTGGCGTTCTCTGCCCTGAAGAAGGGTTGGAAAAGGTTTTTTTGGTCGGCTTCCGGGATTCCTATGCCATTGTCCCGGATGATCAGCAGCAGCTCCGGCTCACTCAGCTTCAGTTCAGCCTCAACTACCGGTGTGGGTTGCGAATATTTGATCGCATTGGCAAAGAGGTTGTTCAGAATCTGAAGCATGATGCGCTTATCCAGTCTGAAATATACAGGTTCTGACAACCGATTGACAAATTTGATCATGTCCCGCAAATGGTTGTGTGAGTTGAAGTTATCAACCACCTTTCTGCACAGATCAACCACATCGATCGACTGGGGATTGAAACTGACTTTCCCCTCCTGAATCTTGGATACCTGCATCACATCGGCCACGATTTTTGTCAGGTGCTGCACCTGTTCCGAAATATTCTGCAACTTCAGCTGGATCTGAATATCGTCCATTCGTTTCCAATAGGACCGAAGGGAATCACTGACCATCTGGATGGAGGCAAGGGGCGTTCTGAATTCATGTGAAGCCATCGAAACAAACCTCGACTTCAGTTCGTTCAATTCCCGCTCTCTGGCTATGGCCGAGCGAAGGCTCTCCTCAAAGGATTTTCTAGCGGAGATATCCGACTGAGTCCCGATGATACGGGAAGGTTTTCCCTTCGGATCCCAGGCCACCACCTTCCCTCTGTCGAGGATCCATTTCCAGGATCCATCCTTGCACCGCATCCGGTATTCCAGTGAATAGATCTCGGCCGATCCACTCAAATGTTCGTTCAGCGCCTGGAATACCTGCTCCCGGTCAGCCTCATGTACCCGGATTTCCCACTCCTGAAGACGGTTGTCAAATTCGTCCGGCTCATAACCCAGGGTTCTTTTGTATTTGTCAGAATAAAAAACGGTGTTGTGAACCATATCCCAATCATAGACCCCATCGCCCGACACCTCCAGGGCAAAACTCCAAAGGGCCTCACTTTCCTGAAGGGCAATCTGCATCATTTTCCTGCTGGTGATGTCAATCTTGATCGCAACAAAACTGCTGAGGTTCCCATTGAAATCCAGGACAGGGGATATGGTCAATTCCTCTGAATAGAGTTTCCCATCCTTCTTCCTGTTGACGAGTTCTCCGCTCCAAACCTTTCCTGCCAACAAGGTCTGCCACATCTCCTTGTAAAATTCTGCTGATTGCACACCTGAGCCCACCAATTTTCCGATGGGTCTTCCAATACTCTCTTCCGGCAAGTAACCGGATAATCTGCTGAATGCCGAGTTGGACCATTTCATGACTCCATTCTTGTCGGTGATGATGATGGGCAAGGCAAATGACTCCAATGCCACGCTCTGCATCCGGAGGGCTGCTTCAGCCGCTTGCCTTTCCGTCACATCACGCGATATACCAAACAACACGTTCTTATCATCCCATTTGCCTGCAATGACACGGGTCTCTACCGGAATCTGTTCACCATCCTTTGAATAGAGGGCAATGGGACAGGAAGAGGACCTGCCGGCAATGATCTCACCAATGATGAACCTTGCTTCTTCCCTTGTTTCCGGTGGGTGCAGATAAAGTACATCCATTCCGACCAACTCTTCCTGTGTGTACTTGAGCCTTTTCTCCACAATTGAATTGGTCATCAGGATGACTCCCCGGTCATCCAAAATGAAGAGGAAATCATCAATTGTGTTGAAAAGCAGTTGAAAGTTCTGCTGACTTGTTATCAAGGCATTCTCGGCACTGATACGGGAAATGGTTCCCCCCAGTTGGAAGGCCAGCGATTCGAGTGCCAATCGTATGTCTTCGTAGAATCGCACAGATGTACGGGAGGCCAGATTGATCGATCCAATCGTTCTCGATTCATGGCAGATCGGTATGACGGCCAATCCGATCAGGTCTGCCAGATCTGGATTGTATCCCAGCTGGGATGATGAATAAAAGGGTTTGCCTTTTCTCACCATCTGCGCTTGTTTTGTGTCGGGTGGATAGACCGTCCGCTCTTTTACAAACTCCTCGGACAATCCCAAATGTTTGACCAGAATCAGGCTTTTGGTGATGGGGTCTTCCAGGTAGATTCCACCTCCATCGACCCCTTCTATCTGGAACAAGGCCTCCAGGGTCTCTGTCAATGCCTGATCCAGGTTTCTTGTGGCACTCAGTTTGGTGGCGAGGTCTCTTTGGAGAATGATCAGTTCTTCGGACCGTTTCCTGCGGGTAATGTCTTCAAAGATGTAAAGCCGGCCGTGGTATTGGTCGTTGTTGTCCCGGATCTGGGTAGAGAATCTTCGGATCACCCGACCATCATTGAAGGCTATCTCATCTTCAATTACGGAGCGATTGTCTACTTCTTGCAAGGGCGTGCAGGATTCGGCAAAAGCGGCAAGATCCTTCACAACCGGGATGCAATCCGGGATAATGTCGTTGTTTTTCAATTCATGGTTGCGGATGGCCTCTTCCAGATGGTTGATCCCCCAAATCTCACAGAAATGGTGGTTGATGTAAAGAATCTCGTCCGTTCGGTTGTCCACAACCAAAAAAGCCAGTGGGGAGGACTCCGTCATCTTCTTGAGAAACTCCTCATTCCAGAGTAGGGCATTCTCCGCATATTTTCTGGAACTGATGTCCCGAATGATGGCCAATGCCTCATGTTCTGAAAGGGCGATGGTCCGGTTCTCATAATATCGGATTTCACTCCCAATGGGCAATTCATAATCATAGGCGACCACTTTACCTGTCTCGAATGCCTCTTGCAGGCTTTTCATCGCCAGTTGGGCAACATTGGGAGGCAAGACCTCCTCTACTTTGAGACCCATGAACTGATCCTGCTCCACATACAAATCCTTCGGGTTGGTGATCAATGCCGAAAGAAATTTTCCCTCCTTCGACAACCGGAACATCAAGTCTGGTACGGCCGTCAGAATGGCGCGATTTTCGGCCTCCCGCAGTTTCAATTGCTCTTCAGCCATGACCCGTTGGGTGATATCCAATTTGGAAATCAGGACGCCCACCACTTCCGTTCCCTGAAAATAGGGATTATAGGTCGTATAAATGTTCCGGGTCTCTCCGAATGCATTGTCCAGTACCTTGTCGTAGGAGACCACTTCTCCCTGGAGGGCCCTTTGGAGGTAAGAAAAGCAGAGTTTATAGGTCTCTGGTCCATAGATCTCCTGAATCGGTTTACCCATGAAATACTCCTTGGGATGTCCAAAGAAATTGGCATAGGCACTGTTGGTAAAGATCAGGTTCAAAGAAGCATCCGTCACGGCTACCAGGATCGGAATTCCATCCGTAATCTGGGCCAGGTTTCGCTCACTCACCTTCAAAGCCACCTCCGCATGCTTCCTCTCCGTGATGTCGTGGATGATGGAGAATAGCAGCATTTCCCCGTCGATCTCGACCGGAGAGGAATGTACCTCCACATGACGCACCTCGCCCGAGGCCAATCGGTGTTGAAACTCAAAATAGTTTCTCTTGTGCATGGTCGCGTTGGACATCTCTACCGCGATCTCAGCCTGACTCAGGATATTGAGTGTCGAGATATTGAATTGCTCGATCTCATTGAAATTGTAACCATAAAAGGCCTCAGCAGCCGGATTGGCATCAACGATCTCCCCGTTTGCCGGGTTGACCAACATCATGACTGCTTCATGCTCAAAAAACATCTTATGGAACCGTTCTTCGCTCTCCCTGAGAGAATCGAGGACCGCCTTCTCCTGAGAGATGTCCATAAATACGCCGATGAAGCCTTCCGTCTTTTCTTCCTCATCCCGAAAAGAGGCCACGCTGAGTTTGATTGGAAAGCGGCTGTTGTCCTTGCGAATGCAGGTCCACTCCGTGGTGTGTGCTTTCAGTTCAGCAAACATGCCGGCAATTTGCTCCGGTGTTTTGGATGCCACAGAGAGATAATCCAGACCATACTCTGGAGCCTTGCTTAACAGCTCGCTTGTATCGTGAAACAATGTTGGTGTCCACTTTCCAATGACCTCTTCCGCCTGGTAGCCCAACATCTTTTCGGCAGCCGTATTGAAGGTTAGAATGGTACCCTTGGCATCGGTGGATAGGATTCCAAGTCCGGCATTTTTGATGATGGCATCGTTGATCTTATACAAATGCGCCAGTTCTCTACTTCTTTCGGCCACTCGTTGTTCCAGTTCCCTGTGGCTCTGCCATAGGTTCTTCTCGGCAATTTTTCTGCTGATGGCGACTGCCGAAACATTGGCAAAGGAGCGTAGCAGATGACCGGAAGGAAGGTCTTGTCTGGAATGGAAACCGATGATCATGCCACCAAATAGTTTGTCATCCGACGTAAGGGAGATGCCAAGGAACTGCGTCAATCCGGTTTGCTGCTTGAAATGGTCATTCTCTTCCGGGGTAAAGAACCCAAAGGTCAAGTCGCAAATGGAATCTGTTAACCGGATGGTCTCCTCCATGATTGCCTTTCGGGCCACATCGGGGGTGGGTATCTCCAGATCTTTCCAGTGAATGTTGTCCGGATGATTGAGAATGTCCGAAATTTCAGGAGAAGTCTCCACAAAAGTGACCGAAAATTGGCTCTTTTCCTGGATAAACCGTGAGAAAATCACAAAATCGGCATTCGTAAAATTCCGGATCTGGTCAACAACAAATTTCGAAATGGACTTGGAAAAATGCAACTGACCAATCGAAGTGGAGAACTGATTCAGGAAGAGCAGGTTTTTGTTTTGTTGAGCTGCAGCTTCGTCTGCCCTCTTTTTCTCTGTGATGTCCCGTTGAATCAAAAAGATGCTTTCCGGTATTCCATCCTTGTCACGGAGGAATTCTCCCCTCACCTCAACGAAGAATTTGCCCCCACTCTTTTTGATTACTTCACATTCCAGTACCTGGCGATTCACTCCGTTCAATAGATCCGCAAACAATTTCCTTGAGATCTCTTGCCATTCCGGACCGACGAATTCAAAGAGATTTTTTCCGATCATCTCCGATACATCGTCGTATTCGTACCAACTGACGATCGTTTGGGTCGCAAATCGGATGTTTCCGGTCAGATCGACCACCACGATGCCATCGGGGGAGTTGTTGATGATGCCGCTCCATAGGTTTTCCCTTTCCCTCAGCTTCTCTTCAGCATCCTTTCTTTTGGTGATGTCACGGATACTGCCGATTATTTTACCCGGCTCACCGGGTTTGTCCGGGATCATCCAGGTGGAGATCGCGGTGTAAACTTTGATTCCGTCTTTGTTGATCAAGTCGACGTCATAATCGGTGACGGAGCCGTTCTTCCTAACCTCTTCGAAAAATCGGACACGGTCTTCGGGATTGTGGTAAAAATCAATGATGGAGGCTCCGATCAAATCTTCCCGGGTATAGAGCCCCCGGGCGATTTTGGCAATCGAAGGGCTGATTTCAAGTATTTTACCATCCAAGGTTGCCTCATAATAGGCATCCTCCATGCTGTCGAAGATGTTCCGATACTTTTGTAAACTCAACTCAGCACTGATTCTGGCTTGCTCAGCCCTTTCAAGTTGTAGCTGCTGTCCGGAAATGACTTGCTCCAACTCCTTGAAACAGGCCAACGTCTCCGGGGAGAGATTCTCCGGCAGTGTCACCGACAACTTTCGCAACCCGGCTAGCGATGCAGCGGCAGTTCCGGCACTTTTCCCAGCATCATTCATTTGGTCCGGTTGTGGCTGAGACAACTTTTCATTAGGCATCCCGAATCAATTAAACATTCAACATCGCATCGTTTAAAAGGTTTCAAGCATTTCAATCACCACTTCTCATTTTAACCGAAAGAAGAAGGGTTTCTTGCGGTAAAATTGATCCTACTCAGAGGATTTTCCTGACCCACTGAAAATACCGGAAGGGCGGATATCTAAAGGGAAGATCCACTCCGGTCGGCGTCGATACAAACCCCCTGGCATGGCTGAAGGCAAGGAAGCTCAACTTGCCGTGATAGCTCCCCATGCCGCTGTTGCCAACGCCGCCAAAAGGCAGATGGTGGTTGGCTATGTGCATCAGTGTATCGTTGATGCAACCGCCTCCTGAGCTGCTCTTGGCTATCATGTCCCTGCCTTTTGATGGAGGACCAAAGTAATAGAGTGCCAAAGGCTTTTCTCCCTCATTGACAAAATCGGCTACTCTTTGCAAGCTATTGAAAGTCATCATGGGCAACAACGGCCCAAAGATCTCTTCCTGCATGATGGGGAGATCCGGTTTGATGTCGTCCAGGAGCGTTGGCGCGATAAACCGTGTGGAGGTGTCCGTCGATCCGCCATACACCACCCGACCCGATTGCATCAGGTTCATGAGACGGGTCATCGCCTGATCATTGACTATCCGCGGATAATAAGGGCTTTGGGCAACTTCTGCACCATACATGGAGGCAATGGCTTCACCGTATTTCTGAATGAACTCCTCCTTCAAGGTATAGTGGATGAAAAGATAATCGGGTGCAATGCAGGTTTGTCCGGCATTGATCGACTTGCCCCAAGCGATCCGCTTTGCGGCCAAATCGACGGCAGCTCCTGCATCCACGATACAGGGGCTTTTGCCTCCCAGCTCCAGCACCACCGGTGTAAGGTAACGGGAAGCGGCTTGCATGACCACCTTTCCCAAGGCTGGACTACCGGTAAAAAAGATCAGGTCAAACCGTTCTTCCAGCAACAGGGTATTGACATTTCTTCCGCCCTGAACCGTTGTGATGTAATCCGACTCAAAAGTCTTGGTGACAATCTCTGCCATCACCTCCGCCACATGGGGGGTATAAGGCGAGGGTTTCAGTAGCGCCGTGCAACCCGACGATATGGCCCCCACAAGGGGATTGAACAGCAGTTGAAAAGGGTAGTTCCAGGGAGCAATGATGAGGGCACAACCCAAGGGTTCATAGTGGATACGGCTCTTGGAAGGCAACAATTTGATTGGGGTGATGCGCCAGTCCGGTTTGGCCCAACGCTTGAGATGCTTCAGGTGGTAATCAATCTCTCCCAGGACAATGCTGATTTCCGTCAGGAAAGCCTCCTCGCGGGATTTGTGCAGATCGGCCCACAAAGCGGCACAGATTTTCTCTTCGTACTGCAGAATGACCGTCTTCAGTTTCTTGAGGTGGGCGATCCTGAAATCGATCTGACGGGAGGATCCATTCGCGAAAAAGGCTCGCTGCCGCTTGACCAACTCCCCTATTTGTTCTTTTGATATCTCTTTCATGACTTCAGTTCTTTCTGCCTTCAAAATGGTCCATCGTCGTATAGATGCCAAAGCCTTGCCCTACCACCCAATCAAATACAGTCTGTGGCAGAAGCCCCTGGAACAGCCGCACAAAATTGACCAGAAAAGGCATTCGGATCATGGATTTGTCCTGCTCAATGCCTCGCATGATTCTGCGCACCACCTTTTCAGGTTTCAGGATGGGCAGAATCCTTGATTTCACGCCGCTGAACATGCCGGTATTGATGTAATAGGGTGCCACGGTAGTCAAAACAATGCCGGTCTTCAACTGGTTCATCTCAATCCTGAGACTATCCGACCAACCAATGGCGGCCCATTTACTCGCGGCATAAACCGACATTCTGGGATTGCCAAGCAACCCCGCTGAAGAGGCGATGTTGCAGATGTGGCCTTTCCCCCTCTCCATCATGCCGGGCAAAATCTTTCCTGTGAGGACCATGGGAGCGATGGAATTGATGTCCATCGTTCGCCTCATCTCTGCCACGGAATGCTGATGAAAATATTTTCCGACGATGATGCCGGCGTTGTTGATCAAGAGGTCGACAGGAGGATGACAATGCCCGATTTTGATCATCACTTCATCGATCTGGTTGTCATCTGAAAGGTCGATCGGATACCCTGTCACTTTCCCCAAGGAAGCAAAGGCACTGACCGTTTGCTCAAGCAATGCCTGATTGATGTCGAGAAGAATGAGTTCTGCTCCCTTCCGGAGCACCCATTCTCCCATCAACTTACCTATACCGGAGGCACCTCCGGTGATGAGGACCACCGTTCCACTGCTGATTTTCATAAATTTTTTGTTTGGCTTAGCCGGGTTAATTCTTTCAAAGATAATGATTTCCTATCAAGAGTACTCTCGGTTCTATCCTTGCACCGGCCAGGCTAAAACATTGCTTTCAGAAACACACCCTATAAACAACAAAGGCTTCCATTTGTTTTATAGAATGAAAACAAATTGGAAATCTTCGGCCCTCTGCCAGGAACGGTCGCTGCAACCCAATCGGATTCTGCAATCCACTCCAAAAAATGTGAAACGGAATCGTTCCTTTTCGTAACTTGGCCTTGAAAGTGCCTGATGAGAAAACAGGTCGCTGATGAAGGGTCCTGCCCATGACACTTGACATATATATTCTGATATTCATTCCATTAAATCAATCAAACGAATGAAGAGCAAGATGATTTTGCTAGTTGGGCTGATGCTGTGTACCTTCCGTATCTTTGCCATCATGCCCGGGGATCCGGTCAGGATCCTGATGATCGGGGCTCATCCCGACGATTGTGACCTTGATGGAGGGGGAACGGCCATCCTGCTTTCACAAATGGGTTGCGCCGTAAAATTTCTGTCGGTCACCAACGGAGATGCCGGCCACATGACTCAAGGAGGTGGTGCGCTGGCCAAGAGAAGGATGGCAGAAGCGCAGGAAGCGGGAAGACGCTTCGGCGTGACGTATGAGGTTTTGGACAATCACGATGGCGAACTGACCCCTTCGCTCTTTGTCAGGCAACAGATTATCAGAAAAATCAGAGAATGGAAGGCGGATGTGGTGATCGCTCCCCGGCCGAACGATTACCATCCCGACCACCGCTACACAGCCATCCTGGTGCAGGATGCTGCCTACATGGTGGCCGTTCCCAATGTGACGCCGGATGTCCCGGCCTTGCGAAAGAATCCGCTGTTCCTCTATTTCCAGGATAAATTCCAACGACCCAATCCGTTCCGTCCCGATGTCGCCATCGACATCTCCCCTGTCTTTGACAAGAAGGTCTTTGCCTTGTCTGCGCATGTCAGTCAGTTTTTTGAATGGCTTCCGTGGATCGGTGGGGACAAGTCCGAAATCCCGGCATCTGCCGAAGAGCGATTGAAATGGCTGACCCATTCGGTAACCGGTTGGAGTGTCATCACACCCGAAGTGAGGCAATCTCTGGAAAAGTGGTATGGAAAGGGAAAAGCCTCAACAGCCTCCTTTGCGGAGGCCTTTGAAATCTGCGAATATGGAACCCAACCGGATGATGCCGAAATCAGGAGGCTCTTCCCCGTTCTGGGACATTGAGCCACCGTGCCATCCCGATCTGTCCAACCGATTCAACCATTAAAATTGATAACGCAACATGAAAAGAGATCTTTCCCGTTTGAATTTGTTCCTGCTGCTGGCAGGTGCCATCCTGTGTCTGAACCTGATTTTGCCGGCATCCTCCTGCAAGGCCCAGGAGACGGCTCCTCAACTGGAAGGCCGCTGGGATCTTACGCTGGTAATGAATGGCGAAGAATTGCCTTCCTGGCTGGAGGTCACCCATTCCGGTTTTCATACCCTCGTGGGCAGATTCGTCTATGCCAACGGAAGTGCCCGACCCATCTCCAAAGTGACATTCGACGGCACCAAATTTGGCTTTGTCATTCCCCCGCAATGGGAGAACGAGACGAGAGACCTCGTCTTTGAGGGCAGCATCACTTCCGGAGGCATCGAAGGGACCATGGTTTTCGTTGATGGCAAGCGTTACAACTGGAAAGGTGTGCGTGCTCCGTTGCTGAAAAGAAGCGGAGAGCCCGTATTTGGAGAACCCCAGGTATTGTTCAACGGTGTCGACCTCAAGGGATGGCATGCCACGGGACCCAACCAGTGGAAAGTGGTCAACGGGGTATTGACGAGTGAAAAGTCGGGATCCAACCTGGTGACCGATCAGACTTTCAATGACTTTCAGTTGCACATTGAATTCCGCTATCAGAAGGGAAGCAACAGTGGCGTCTATCTGCGCGGCAGATATGAGGTGCAAATCATGGACAGTAAGGGAATGGAGCCATGGGTGGGCTATTTGGGTGCCATCTACGGTTTTCTTACACCCAGCGAAATGGTGGCAAAGGATCCGGGCGTGTGGCAATCATACGACATCACGCTACGAGGACGGATGGTCACCATCATTGGCAACAACAAACTGATCCTTTACAACCAGGAGATCCCGGGAATCACCGGAGGAGCCATCAACAGCAAGGAAGCTGAACCCGGTCCACTGCTGCTGCAAGGCGACCATGGTCCGATTGAATACAGGAACATCATCCTGACACCGATCCAATAACTACTTCTCCTGGAGTATCAGCGTTTCGGGATTTACGATGTTGCTGACTTTGATTAACTTAAGGGTGACCTCACCTGCGACTCGGATGTCCATTTTTACCTCGACTGGAATACAGTTGTCATCATCCGAAAACCAGAAGGTGAGGTCATCCTGTTTTTTAAAGATGCGTCCGACCTCCACGACCGGACTGACCTTCAGACAAGGAATCTTTCCCAGTTTGGTGCGAAGTGTGTCGCGGCCATTGTATTTTAGACGAAAGGGTGTGATCTCATCGGCAAAATAGATCGTTACCGAGATCACATCCCCCTTTTTTAGTCTGGAGAAGTCGATCTGACGTAAAAAATAGTAGGTAGAGGTAAGATCCAGAATGTTTTCCGGGACCTTGTGCAGACCCGACAATTTGGAAAGTACCGTATTGTCGTTCCGGTTGTAGGTCACTTCGTTGTACAGTTTGTAGTGCCCCTCCTTGATGTCGCGCGACTGCTTCCACGGCAGACCGGTCTCCTTATCGAACCAACTTTGATAGACATCCCGAACCCCAAACAGGGTATTGGCAAGACCCGTCGTCTGTCCGATGGCCCTGGCATGAAAAACCGACTTGCCATTGTATAGGGTATCTGTCAGGGAGAGGGTGGTAATCCCTCCCACGATGAATCCGTATCGTATCTGGTAGGTCAGGAACTCTCCTGCCATAAAACTCCTGCGTGCTTTCATGGGAGGATGCTGGATGTCCTGTGCCCCGCATGGGCGTATCAGAAACCACAACATCAAAAAAACGAGGCTTCGTATCTTCATCTGAAAAGTATTATCCGAAAAAGGGTTGTAAAACCTGATAATTCGTAATTTTAAATCGCTGAATCAAAATGACTCACCAAACACTTTCAAAAATCTCAAAATTATGAAAACTTCCCGTCGCTTATTCCTGCAGAAAAGCGGAATCCTAATGGCTGGTGCAGCATTGATGCACAATCAGTTGCTGGCCGCTCCCGCCACCAAGGGTATCGTCGGACTGCAGCTCTATTCGGTTCGTGACGACATGGGAAAAGACCCGGTCGGTACGCTGAAGCAATTGGCAGCCATGGGCTATACCCATGTAGAACATGCCAATTATGTGGATCACAAGTTCTACGGTTTTACAGCCAAAGAGTTCAAGAAGGTCCTGACGGATCTTGGATTGAAGATGCCCAGTGGCCATACGGTTATGGGGAAGAACCACTGGGATGGAGTCAAGAAAGATTTTACGGATGACTGGAAAAAGACCGTGGAGGATGCCGCCTACATGGGGCAATCGTATGTCATCAGTCCTTGGATGGACGAATCCATGAGAAAAACCTACGATGATCTGATGCGTTACCTGGAGGTTTTCAACAAATGCGGCGATTTGTGCCAGAAATCGGGTATGAAATTTGGTTATCACAACCATTGGGCGGAATTCACCGAAAAACTAAACGGGGAGAAGTTATTCGACCTGATGATGAAGAATCTGGACATCAAAAAAGTGATCATGCAGCTCGACATTGGCAACATGTACATTGGCGGTGCCAAGGCACTGGATGTGATTGGCCAGTATCCGGGTAAGTTTGAGCTGATCCATGTAAAGGATGAGATCGGCAACGACAAACCGGACAAGTTTGAGAGTGCGATCCTGGGCAAGGGAATCATTCCGGTGAAAGAGGTCTTGGACATCTGCCTCAAGACAGGTGGCACCAAGGTATTCATCATCGAGCAGGAGGCTTATCAGGGAATCGCACCCCTTGCCTGCGTTAAGGAGGACCTGGCCATCATGAAGAAGTGGGGATTCTGATGCGGGATTTCAACAGACCCGAATGACTAAAATTAGAACAATGGCAAGATTGACAGAAGAGATGAAGGAGATGGTGGGGACACAGCAATGTTTCATCGCCACCGTAAGCAAAGAGGGGATTCCGAACAATGCCCCCAAACGTTCCACACGTGTTTTTGATGAGGAGACGCTCATCTTCACGGAAGGTACAGGTGGAACAACCTATCGGAATGTATTGGATGGATCAATGGTTGCCATTGCGGTCGTCAACCGGGAGATACTCGACGGTTACCGATTCATCGGAAAACCGGATGTACAGTCGGATGGACCGATCTTTGAAAAGGCGGCCGAGATGTCCCAAAAGATGGGGATGCCCAGGCCGAAAGCCATCGTACTCATTCACATCACAGAGATCCATAGTCTGAAGCCGGGACCCATGGCCGGCAAGAAGATCTCCTAAAGAAGAGGCTGCATCGGATTTTCGGTGCAGCCTCTTGATTTATTCAATCACTTCATGTTTGATACGGTTGAAGATCCAGAAGATGATGGGAAAGATCAGCAGGGTCAAAATGGTGGCCGAGATCAATCCTCCAATGATCACCACAGCCAAGGGCTTCTGGCTTTCTGAGCCAATGCCGGTGGAAAGGGCAGCCGGCATCAATCCGATGGAGGCCATCAAAGCCGTCATGATCACCGGTCGGGTTCTGACTTTCACAGCTTCCAGGATCGAGGTGTTCAAGACGAGGCCCGATCGGATGTTCTTGTGAAATTCAGAGATGAGGATCACCCCATTCTGGATACAGATTCCGAAAAGGGCAATGAATCCTACCCCTGCCGATATGCCAAAGTTGATGCCGGTCAAATGGAGCGCCAAAATACCCCCAATTAAGGCAAAAGGTACGTTGGCAATCACCAGCGATGCGTCCTTGATGTTGCCGAACATGATGAAAAGAAGGACGAAGATGGCTATCAAACTGAGCGGGACTACCTTTAACAAACGGTCGGTGGCACGTACCTGGTTTTCAAATTCACCGGCCCATCCGATGGAATAGCCATCTGGCAAATTGATCTGATCGACAGCCGATTGCGCCTCTGCTACCGTACTGCCAAGATCGCGGTCGCGGACCGTAAATTTGACGCCGATGAATCGCTTGGTGTTGTCCCTGTAAATGAAGGCCGGCCCGGTCACCTTTCGAATCGAACAGACCTGTTTCAATGGGATTCGTGAACCATCCAACGTCGGAACCATCAGATTGGCGATGTCCTGTTCATCTTTTCGATATTCCTTTTCATAACGGATCCGGATATCGAATTTGCGCTCCCCTTCATATTTTTCCGTTGCAGTCTTGCCTCCGAAAGCCATTTCCAAAACGGTCTGGGCATCGGCAGGAGAAACGCCATAGGCGGCCATCTTCTCTTTGTCGAGCACGACGCTGATTTCGGGCTGGCCCAGGTTGCGCATGATGCCCAGGTCATGGATCCCGGGAACCTTCTGCATCTTTTGCATCACCTGGTTGGCAATCATGTCCAGCTTTTCCAGATCGTCACCATAAATTTTCACACCGTTATCGGCATTGAAACCGGCCACTGCCTCTGCCACATTGTCGATGATGGGCTGGGAATAGTTGAAATTGATCCCCTGAAAATGCTGTAGTCGCTGGTCCATCTTGTCCACCAGTTCATCATAGGTCATTTTGCTCTTCCATTCCTCTCGCGGTTTCAGGTTAACCTGCATTTGGACGTAATAGAAACCACTCGGATCGGTTCCATCGTTGCTGCGTCCGGTCTGGGACAAGACCCCATTGACTTCATCAAACTCATTGAGGACTTTACGCAGTTCGGCCACCCTTTTCACCGTCTCGTCCAGACTCTGGCTCATCGGATATTTTGCCTCGACCCACAAGGCTCCTTCATTGAGTTGCGGCATGAATTCACTGCCCAGAAACTTGGTGGAAGCAAATGTGAGCAGCATGAAGACCAATGCCACCGTCAGGCTGATCCTTTTGTGGGAGAAGGTCCATAGAAAAGCCCTTTCCGTCGTACGGTTCCAGAACCGAACAAAAAAGTTGTGCTTCTCCTTTACATTCTTGCTAAGCAGGACATGCGACATCACGGGAACCAGTGTGAGGGTGAAGATCAGGGCCCCCAGCAAGGCAAATCCAAGTGTGTAGGCCAAAGGAGAGAACATCTTGCCTTCCACCTTTTCAAAGGAGAAGATGGGAAGCAAAGCCATGATGATGATTAACTTACTGAAAAAGATAGCCTTGCCCAACTCTGCACCATTCTTCTTGATGATGCTTCCTTTGGCCAGTTTGTTGAATTTTTCGGTTCCGACCTGGGATCGCAGATGGTCGAGTGTGACAAAGAGTCCCTCGACCATTACCACCGCCCCATCGATGATGATGCCAAAGTCGACGGCACCCAGGGAGAGCAGATTGGCTGTCATTCCCTTCAGGCGAAGCATCAGAAAGGCAAAGAGCAAAGCCAGCGGCACTACCATCGAGACGATGACCGTGGTTCGCCAGTTGGCCATGAAGAGAAAGACGATCACGGTGACCAGGATGATGCCTTCCAGGACGTTGTGCATGACTGTGTGGGTGGTAAAATTCATCAGCACATCCCGGTCATAGAAGGTCTCCATCTTCACATCTGAAGGCAGAATTTTGGTATTCAGTTCATGAATCTTCTCTTTGACCCTGGCCAATACCTCATGGGGATTCTCTCCCTTGCGCATGACCACTACCCCTTCGACCACATCATCCCTTTCGTCAATACCTGCCTGTCCAACCCTGGGAAGGGAACTTTCGATGACCCGTGCGACATGTTTGACGAGGATCGGGTTTCCGTTGGCATATTTGACGATGATGTTTTCAATATCCCCGATCGACTGGAGCAATCCCACCCCCCGAACGACATAGGCTTGACTGTTCTTTTCAATGACATCACCCCCCACATCCAGGTTGCTCTTGCTGACAGCCTCATAGACCTCAACGGGAGTAATGTTGTAAGCCGACAACCGGTTTGGGTCGATGCTTACCTCGTAAACCTTCTCCTGTCCTCCGAAGGCGACAAGGTCGGCTACTCCGGGAATGGCACGCAACTGCCTGTCGATGATCCAACTCTGAATGGTGAGCAGATCACGCGAATCCCTTTTCTCACTCTTGAGTACGTAGCGGAAGATCTCTCCTGTGGGTCCATAAGGGGGTTGCACGTCGGGTTCCACACCATCCGGAAGCTGAACGTTGCGCAATTGGTTGTTGACCTGTTGACGCGCAAAAAAATCTTCCACCTCATCCTCAAAAATGATCTTGATCACCGACAACCCGAACATGGTGACGCTCCGAACGCTTGTTTTTCGCTGGACGGAGTTCATGGCAATCTCTATCGGGGTGGTCACAAACCGTTCCACCTCTTCTGCGCTTCGGCCATTCCATTGGGTAACCACGATGATCTGTGTGTTGGTGACATCGGGGAAGGCTTCTATCGGCATCTGGCGAAAGGCAATGACCCCGGCAGCAATCAGCACGCTCACCCAAAAGAAGGTGAACATCCTGTTCTTGAGGGAAAATGCCAGTATGTTTCTGATAAACTTGTTCATGGTTCAATCGTTTATGGCATCGTAGATCAACAACTGATTGTGGGTAATCACCTGCTCTCCGGTTTTCAATCCCGAGCTGATGTAGGCCTTGTCACCGACCTGGCGAAATAGCTCAACCTGGCGGGTCTCGATGTTTGCCTTGTCTTTGTAAACCATGACAAAATTCTTACTCTTGTCAAAAATAATGGATGCCGAGGGGACACATAGCATCTCCTCTTTCAGGGTATTTGTTATCCTGACGATGGCCCTCATCTCGGGCTTCAGCTGAAAATCGGGGTTGTCGAGTTTGATCCGGACCTGCATCGAACGGGTTTCCGGATCGATGATGTTGAAGATCTTGTCAATCTTCCCGTGAAAATGCTTTCCGGGATAGCTGAAGGTGGTGACATCTGCATCAAATCCGAGATCGATCTGCTGGATGTCCGCCTCACTGACATTGGCGATGGCCCACACTTCGTCGATCTGCGCAATGTCAAAAATGTTGTTGGTGTGATCATTCCGCAAGAGCATGTCTTCGTTGATCTCTTTCTGCAGAATAAAGCCGTTGATGGGTGATCTTACCTCATAAAGGGCATTGGGTTTCAGGCTGTAGATGTTATAGGTCGCCTGGATACGGTTCAGCTGGGATTCTGATTTCTCCAACTCACTCTTGGCCGTAAAGACATCCCGCTCCGTGTTGAGTTTGCCTTCATAGAGGTCCTGAGCCGTCCGTAGGTTGTTTTTGGCTACGGCGACATCGTTTTTGGCATCGTTAAGCTCTTTCTCGAAGCCGGCTACTTCAGTACTTCGAATGGTGGCCAGCAACTGCCCCTTTTTGACGTAATCGCCCAGCTCAACAAATACTTTGGTAACGCTACCCCCAACCACCGGATAGACTTCTATCAATTTGTTTTTGTCGGCCGTGATCTTCCCGTAAAGCTCCAGTTCATTCTGGAGCGGTTCCCGGATGACTTTGGCGAAGGTGGTGGTTCGTGCCATGGTGTCACTCAGAACGAAAGGCCCTTCTACGGCCGTTGTCGCGGTGGGATGACTGTTACAGGACCATGCCATCACCAGAAAAAGAAGCACAATCAGGTTGATGAATCCTCTCATAATCTATGTTTTTCTATTATTTACTTAAACAATTCCGAATGGGTCACAAGGTTCAGTTCCTCGGAGGCACTCACCAGATTCTGCCCAAACTGGTAATACTGGATCAGGGTGGAATGGTAGCTCTCCATAAAATCTGTGAACTCGATCATAGAGACGTTGCCATTGCGAAAATTGCGAAAGATACCATTCTGCACCTCTTCCAGATTGAGCAGCGACTTTTTCGACAAATATTGGTAGCTGCGAAGGGCCTCTTTCCATTTATCAAAGGCTGAGGAGACCTCGGCTGCCACTTCCAGTTGTTTCTGCTGTTTTCCAAGGGCTGATTCCTGCAGCTGGGCCTTGGCAATTTTGATGTTGCCCTGATTTCTGTTCCAGAGGGGAAGCGGCATACCCAGAGTAATGCCCACCTCATTTTGGAAGGTCCCGCCCCTTTGGTCCCATGCCGCACCAACCGTAAGATCCGGGACAGCAAGGGATCGCTGAAGCTTCAGATTCAAACCGGAAATCTCTTGCTCCTTGGTGGCGATTTTTAGGTCAATTCGGTTTCGGAGGGCCATTGCCTTCAGGGAATCAGCTACCCACTCCCTGGGTTGCTGGTACACCCCCATTTCCTTGATTTCAGGCTGAACCCGGATTGGATCGGACAGACCCGTCAGCAGCACCAGATTGTGTCGGCACTCCAGGATGCTTTTCAGCAATTCAGATTTCTGGTTGCGGAAATTGAGCGAAAGGGATTGTAAGCGAACCAGATCCTTGAGCGGCATGTTGCCCTTCTCCACCTGAACTTGATAGGCTACCACGAGGGAGTCCAGGTTGTTCAGGTGCTTCTCCAGGGCTTGATAGGAGAGATTCTGATAATAAAGTCCAAAATAAGACAACCGCAATTGATACTTCAAGTTCCAGAGCAAATCGGCCAGTTCGAGTTCTGCCACCTCTGCATGATTCTGGGCCATGGCTACTTCATTCCTTTTTTTGCCACCCAGATAGATCAGTTGCTCGAGGCCTCCGCTCTTTTCCCCATCAGTGCCCATGTCCAGATAGCGGCTTTTTTCCGGATTGTAACCATTGAATCCAAAAGTTGCCACCGGATTCTCCCAGATACGTGCCTGAATGACCTCCGCATGGGCGGCTTCCACATGAAATTTACCCGCCAGCAGTTCCAGGTTGTTTTTGACGAACAACGATTCGCACGCCTGCAGGGACAGGGTCATCTCCTTTTGAGCCGTCAGGATCAACGGACTCCACAGCAAAAGCACGCAGGGCAGCCACCTCAAAACAGGGATGGTCTTTCCTGTGAATATCCCCAGTATCTTCATTGAAATCCTCCTTTTTATCTGTAAAAATTTCGCGCGAAGATCGAATCTGAACTCTGTGGATTTCATGAAGAAATTTTCATGCAAGGCTGATTTTAAAATTTATTAACAAAAAAGGAGATCCGCCGATCTCCTTTTTGTCAATGAAACTGTCTGTTAGGCTCTTCTTTTGTTAAAAATTTTACTTTTTATTCTACAACCCACCCTATAGCCAACTTCCTGTAAAAAAAAACAGGGCATCCTTGCGGATAACCCTGCTTTTTAGACCCCATTTGTGATGTCAGACTATTTTTTCTGGTCGTCTTTGACTTTGTACTCTACCTGAATATCTTGCTTGGTGACGGCGGGATCATGCTTCTTGCGGATGATCACAATCTTTTCGAGTCCCTTGCCAATGTCTTTCTTGTCATAGGAGACGATATCCGAATTGTTGGGATCAAAGGCAAAAGGATCTCCTCCCATCCGGAATCCACGCACGTGAATTGGTGGAACGGGTGGTACCGGCGGAACCATTTCCCCATCGGGTACAATGGTCATTACATCTCCTTTGTCACTGAATACCATCACCTTCCGTGCAATTTTATGATGGATGGTGTCTTTGTCATCAAGGGTCATGGTAAAGGTCCCTTCTCCTGAATTAGCAAATCCCTCCATACCGGGTCCCTTTGAACGGGTGATGAAAAATTTGTGTTTGCCAGGCAACTTGCCATCCTTTTCCAATTTCAGGAGCATGGAATCGACCTTCTCCTGCATCACCTTTGCATCGAGGTTGTTGAAGGAGGTGTCGATCTTCAACTCCTTTCCGTCCCTGTTGAGCAGAATTTTGATTCTTTGCTCCTGTTTTTTCTTGATTTCCAATTGGTTGTCTTTAACAACCTTGTTGTCCTGGCCAAAGGTAAGTGCCGCCATGGCCAGAAAAATTCCGAGTGCGAATACAAATTTCATATGCTTGAATTTAAAATGAAACCTAAAATTTTGACAGTTCAATGTTAGGGCTTTTTGAGTGGACCGATGGTTAAGGTAAGCCAAAAAAGAGTTAAGGTTTAGTTAAAGTTGGAAAGTTGATCTTCTAATTCTCTAATTTTGGACTGTTTAGAAAAAATTGCAGCCGCTTGAACAAAAGAATTATCACCGGACTTGTCATCCTGATGGGGATTGCCCTGTTGGGAATCATTGGCGTACAGCTATACTGGTTCAACAACTCTGTCGTGGTAAAAAATGAGCTTTTTGACAGATCGGTCAACGAAGCCATGAACAAAGCGGTACGCAGATTGGAAACGGGACATGACCTGAAGATCATCAAGGGGTTTGGGATGGCGGATTCGACCCTGACTGAAACGGACCATCGGGTCATGCCGGTGCCACCACCCCCACCCATGCCCGAGGATCTGGATTATACCATCAAACGGGACAGCGTCACCCGAATCATCACCTTCACCACCAAAGGCCGACTCAACAAGCGGTCGCCAAAAAGTTTTGCATTGACCAATGCAACCGGAACGAGAGGAAGCCATACGATGGTCTTGTCGACCGACAACGACCTGGCACTGGTCACCGATTCAGACAAAAACATCAATTTCTTGGCAACCGATCCCCGCATCAAGCTCAAGTTGAACCAGCTCAAAAACCTCTCCCAACAGATACGGGTTGAATACCGGGGATGGGAAACCGGCCGTCACGTCGATGAACTGCAGCTCAAAAAATTGTTGAAACAAGAGTTGATCGATCGGGCCATTCCCATCGACTTTGTGGTCAACATCCGCGGCGAAAAGGGAGACAAGGAGGTAACAACCCTGGCCCCACCCCATCTGGATGGCAAATGGTACACTGTCAACCTCTTTCCAGACGATATCTTTAGAAAAAATCTGGAACTGCAAATCCATTTTCCCGAGCGGGATAACTTTATCGGACACACGACCACTTGGCTTCTGGCACTTTCTTCCATCTTTACCCTCATCATTTTTCTGGCCTTTTCCATTAGTATCTATTTGATTATCCGTCAGAAAAAAGTATCGGAGATGAAGTCTGATTTCATCAACAACATGACTCATGAGTTCAAGACGCCCATTGCAACCATCTCCATCGCTGCCGACTCCATCACCAACGAAAAGGTGATTGGAGAAGAGGATAAGATTCAGTTTTTTGCCGGCATGATCAAGAAGGAGAATCTGCGGATGAATGAACAGGTGGAAAGGATTTTGCAGATCGCCCGATTGGATCGGAAGGAGTTTGAATTCAATTTTCAGGCAACGGATATTCACCCATTGATCGAGGAGGCCATCCATGGCATTCGTCTTCAGGTGGAGAACAGGGGTGGAACCATCACCTCCCGGTTGGAGGCCGTGGTATCGGTGGTCACCACCGACCCGATACATTTCACCAACCTCGTCTTCAACTTGCTGGACAATGCCAACAAATATTCGGCCGACGCCCCCTCCATTACCCTTTCGACACAGAACACACCGAAAGGAATTTTGCTTACTGTGGAAGACAAGGGCATTGGGATGACAAAAGCCGTTCAAGCCCGGATCTTTGACAAATTTTACCGTCTTCCATCCGGCAACATTCACAATGTCAAGGGATTTGGATTAGGTCTCAGCTACATCAAGGCCATTCTGGATGCCAACGAAGGCCATATCCGCGTCAGCAGTGAACCTGGAAAAGGAAGCCGGTTTACTGTATTTATCCCCTTTGTAATCAGCAAGCGATGAACAGCAAGAAGACCCTTTTGTTTGTAGAGGATGATCTCAGCTTTGGTGCCGTCCTGAAATCCTATCTTGAGATCTGCAATTTTGCCGTCACCTGGCTTGGAGATGGAAAGCATGCAGTCTCCGCCTTTCGGGAAGGGACCTTTGATCTTTGCCTGCTGGATGTGATGTTGCCCCATACGGATGGATTCACGATCGGACGTGAGATCCGTTCGTTGGATCCCCGAATTCCCATCATCTACTTGACAGCGAAATCGTTGAAGGAAGATATTCTTACCGCTTACCAGCTTGGAGCCGATGACTATATGGTCAAGCCCTTCGATGCCGACGTACTGACGTACAAGATCAACGCCCTGCTAAAAAGGGTGGAAGGGGAACGCAGCAACGACACAAAACAATACACCATCGGCAAATACCTCTTCGACGCCCGGCTTCGGGAGGTTAGACTCGGAGAGAGCAGACAGTTGCTGAGTCCGAAAGAGTCGGCCTTGCTGCAGCTGTTGTGCGAACACAAGAATGAATTGCTGCCAAGGGAGGTGGCCCTTAAGAAGATCTGGGGCGACGACGGTTATTTCACTACCCGCAGCATGGATGTGTTTGTCACCAAGCTTAGAAAATTCCTGAAAGAGGATCCCTCTGTTGAGATCCGGAACATCCACGGCAGTGGGTTCATCATGACCCATGGGGAAAGCGGATCGCGATAATCAGCATTCCAGATTTATTTGAGGAAAGTAAGGGCGATCTTGATGCCTAGCAAGATGAGGAAGAGACCCAGCACCCTGTTGATTCCCCTCTCGTAGGCCAGAAAAACCCTGCGGATGTTGGGACTGGTGAGGAATACCGAGACAATCACAAACCAACTGATGGCTGTCAGGATGATCAGCAGCGAGATGATCAGTACGATGAACAACGGGGTATTGTGGTTGATGACCAGGGTAAAAAGGCTGAGAAAAAACAAGGTTGCCTTCGGATTGAGGACATTGGTAAGAAAGCCCATTTTGAAGGCAGAAAAAGCTGTGAGCTCCCTTTCGGCAGGCTTTTCTGTAAATTCGATTCTGGAGCCCCTCGAAACGAATGCTCCTACTCCCATATAGATCAGGTAGCCTGCACCCAGTAGCTTGATCACGGTGAACAGAACGACGGAGGTGGAGATCAGGTAACCGATTCCGGCTGCACAGTAAAGCAGATGGACGCCCAATCCCAGGGCAATCCCGAAACTGGTGAAGATGCCGGCCCTTCTGGAATAGAGCAGGGAATTCCGGACAGTCATGACAAAATCCGGACCAGGACTCATCGCGGCCAACAGATTCAGCAGAAAGACGGTGCCTATGAGGGGTAAATATTCCATCCCGATCCAATGATTCGAAATTCTATTCGCTAACTTTCTCGCTTCCCATGCAACAACATATCCACTGCCTCGTGCAGAGATCCTGCACGGACAACAGATCCGGAGTTGACAAAATAGATCTCATCAGCATTCTCAATGGTGTTGAGCCGATGGGCAATGATGATCTTCGTTGTTTCAGCCGGTAATTTTCGGAGGATCGCCTCCAGCAACTGTTCCGTGACCGTATCGATGTTGGCAGTGGCTTCGTCGAGAATCAGCAGTTTTGGTCTTCTGAGGACGGCACGTATAAAGGCAATCAACTGTTTCTGACCAAGGCTGATCCCCTCACCCGTTGCATGGATTTTGGCGGCAAGTCCGCCGTCGAACCTAGCCAGCAGACGATCCAATCCGAAGTCCTGAAGCACCTTCTCCAATGCATCATCCGGACAATCCCTGAACTCTGCATTGCCATACAGGATATTCTCGCGGATGGTGCCGGTGAAGAGGAAGGGTTCCTGAAGGATAAAACCCACGGCAGCGGTACGTTGGTCACAATCCATCGTCCGAAGATCGGCTCCTTCGAGCATCAC
>JAJTBP010000014.1 GCA_021286825.1 Marinilabiliales bacterium
GCTAAGGCTCATCTTTTTAATGACCTCATGGTATGCAACCTTTATGGTACTTCCTTGTGAAATCCATCCGGTAAAAAACATATGACCCTTGTACACATTCAATGGATCAACCTGTCGGATAATCGACCGATCGAAGCTGAGCGATGGTACAAACAGATATAGTCTTTCCCCATTGGAAAAATCAATTCATTCCAATAACCTGTCTGTTCAAATCAGCCAGATGTGAACATATTGATGCTATTGTTAATCAGTCAAAATGGGCAGGTTAGACCAATCCCATTGTATGGATAGATGATCAATCATCCTTTGCGGAGATTGTGTGGTTAGCTTTCGAAAACGGGGTATAGAGAATCCCTGTCGGGCCCCTTCAGCCGACTGAGGTTATTACATCCCGGAAATCGCAACCTGATTAAAGGAAAGCTCCGGAAGCACCCGTAACTGTCGGACGTTTGGTAATGGTTTGCGTGGCAACATCTTCATAGGTAGATGAAGGAGCCGCACAGGTAGCGTTATCGATGTCGGGTTCTCCTGCATCGTTAACTGCTTCTACTGCCAGTGTAACGGTATCATCTGTCAGTCCTTCATAGATACCATTGGTAACGGTAACCCTTACGTAAATGGAAACACCTTTGGAGGTATCGGTCAAGGTGGTATTTACTGCGCTACCAGAGAAGCTGAGTGTGCTGCCAGTTGTGGCATTCTGGGCTGCACCCATAGCGGTCAGTCCGGATGCAAAGGTTTTATCTGTAGTCCATTCTACAAGGGCCGTCTGTCCCGTCTGCAATCCTGAGAGTTTGAAGGAGGGAGTAAAAGTTCCTGTAAAGTTGGCAGCTACCACCTCATAGTAGAGTTTGTTAACACCGTAATCGTAAACCATTTTCGGGGCAACAAATTTTGCTGAGGCAATGTCGGCGTAGCATTGTTGATCGGTTGTACCGTAAGCCAAAGGAGACTGGTCATTGCTTTTGAGGTTGAGGATATCGACCGTAAAGGCACTTTTGGGTAAAATCTGATAGACTTTCACATTGTTGGAGCAGGAGGGTCCCTTGTATTCCAAAACCATGAACAGTGGATGGGTTGTGGCATCTACCCCTTTGATCCCTGTAGAGGTCCAGGTTACCTGGGTTGACGTGGGTGAAGTTGCACCTGTGGCTGACGTCCTGTAGTTGGTAGCCCCGGTAAGAATGGAGGTGCCATCTGCAGGAATTTCAACGGCAGTTCTTGCACCCGCGGTGACAAAATCGGTCGACTTGGTGGCATACCAATAGGTCGTTCCGCCTGCTGGATTGATCACGGCAGAATAATCATACGCTTTGCCGGCAATTGGGTGCAATGGGTCATCAGAGCAGCTTAAAGGTTGTGGGGCAGATCCGGTTACTGCCTGTGAGAATGCAGAAGTGGCTGCCATTCCGGTAGCCAGAACCAAAAGAATCAAGTGTTTCATAATAAAAATAATTAAGGGAGAATAAGTATTGAATTTTGAAACCAGCCCATCGGGCTTCGGTTCATTTTTCACAAGAAGAGGTACCGGTTTTAGGTTGGAGGCATATATGTTGAGGTAGGTATCCATGGGAATTAAGATTTTGTAAGATGATGGGATCCAATGATATTGTGTGTGCCGTTTGTCACGTGGACCAACGTCTTTAAACAGTTGCAAGGATTGCCTTGATCCAACCTTAAGGAAAGGGAGGGCCTTGGATGAATCACAACTGGGACCGAATGATGAACCGACTCATTGCCATTCAAATCGACCAGCCAATAAGTGAGGGTATGCGTGACATCCATAAATCCGACTCCATCTCCGGGAAAATAGATGTCAGACGGGTAGGCCGACAGCTGTCCTGTTCCGGAAATGGAGGCCAGAGGTATGGCCGGTGAAAAATCAATTTTCCAATGCAATACCAATTGATTGACAGGTGTGCAATTGTCTGAAAAATCAGAGGTATTGATATCCAAGACGGTGCTGCCCCTGTGGAAAAGATAATAATCAGGGTTGGGATTGAGTTGCAGGGAATTGGCAACCATGGCTGCAGAATTCAACGTCTCTACACAAAAGGAGAAATTGGCCGGTGTAGCCAAAACCGGAGGATCCTGATCCGAAATCCGTATCTTCTGTTGACATTGGCTTTTGTTCCCGGCATAATCCGTTGCAAAGAAGGTACGGGTCACCCATACCGGGTTGCTTCCCGTCTTTGAATCCTGATAAGAAACAGTTGCGAGGGAACAATTGTCTGTAGCACTTCCCCCCGCAGCATTTAGTGCGGACAAGGGAATGATCTGTTCCGTTGCGTGAAATGCCAATCCGGTGAGGGCTCCTTCGTCACATCCGGAAAGCGCGTAATCGGAAGGACAGGTAAGATCCGGAGGAACCAGATCCTGGATGGCCACCGTCTTCTGAATCGTTGAATCGCAAAGAGAAATTGCATTGGTAGACTTGATCCGAAGGGTTCCTGTTCCAGGTGCACCCCAGGTTACCGTCAGCGTATCCTGCGTGGCAGATCCGGAAATGGTCCCACCAGTCACCGACCATTGATTGGTCACATCAGCCTGGGAAGGAGTCCAGTACTTTTGCGTCGAATTGGGACAAACATTTGAAGCCCCTGCAACGGAGGTGATAAAAGGCTTAGGCGAACTCAGAATGGTCACATCGAGGGCGCCCTTCATGGGATCACACCCATAACCATCGACCACCGAAAGATCATAATGACCACTATATGTCTGAGTCACATTCGGAATGACTACATTTTTCTGATTGGAAATGAAACCATTGGGACCCGTCCAGCTATAGGTAATCGGGGCTTTGCCTCCGACGATGTTGGCATTCAGGTACATGGTTTTCCCTTCACATATGCTGGTGGATGGATTGACCGTTGGTGCGATGGTGAAGGGGAAAGGTGCAAGTGTGCCGAATGAAACATCATCCAAACCAAAATCATTACCGTTTGCTGCGGTCTGTAAGTCTACAATTTGGATCACTGCCGTCGTAGCAGCTCCTGAATTCCAGTTTCCGTAAAATCTTTGCCAGGTGAGGGGTGTGCTGTTGTTCGTCGGACCAGCAACCAGGGGAGCCGTCGTCCCGACCAATACGCCATTGACATTGAATTGAAGATTGGCAAAAGGAGCGACATTGTTGAGGCTGGCCGCCCATGCAGAAAAGTAATAATCGGTATTGGGAAGCAAATTGACCGTCTCTTGCCATACCACAACACCCGGCGAACCGATCCCGTTGACCATCAGAAAATTTCCGCTGCCTGTTGTATGGTCGTGACCCCAGAAATTGGTATGGTAAAACTGTGGATCCGGTCCAACAGCATACAATCCTTCCGGGAAGAGGCCATTGCTGGCAGTGGTGCTCCCATAGGCATTTGTAAATCCAACATTTCCGGAAGAAAAATCTCCATTCTGGACCAACTCTGTCGAAACCGGAAGAGAAGCCCATCCGGTACATCCATAACTATTGGTGCTGCTAACGGTGTAGGTGTCGGCAATATCCACATAGATCGGATTGGTATTCAAACCATTGCTCCAAACATAATTTGTTCCGCCGTTCGCTGTCAGCCTTACTTTGCCCGGTACCGCACAATAGTTGGGTTGAATGGTCACCTGTGGATTGGGATTAACGGTTACTGTCGTGGAGGCAGAGTTGCTGCAGCCTGTTGAGGGATCGGTATAGGTGACCGTATAAGTGGTGGTGGTAGCCGGACTTGCCGCAGGGGGATTGGCGACATTGGCCGTATAACCCGAAGGTACCGAACTCCAGGCTATGGTGGGCATGGCGACGGCAGTGGTGCCGGTGATGTTCACATTGTCAATTGCCCAATAGCGTGCCCGTGCATCCGAATTGTAGGTGAAACGGATCCACACGGTTGCCTTGTTCAGATAACCATTCAACGAGAGGGTCTCATGGTTGAATCCATTGGATGCTCCAACATTGCTCTGATAGGTGATCAGATCGTTCCAATTGGTTCCGTTGATCGAGATTTGGACCTTGGCCGATTCATTGGTTACCCCGGCATATCTGAAATAATGCCAGAAACCAAGGGTTACATCGGAATATCCTACCGTGCTGAAGGAGGGAGAGGTCAGTGTGGTGGCTGTTTTCGTTCCATTTTGGGCCCTGCTGTCGGAAAGATAGAACGTGCTGTTGTCATTCGAATGGTAGGTTGTGGAGGAGTTGTAGCCATCGGGACGCTTCGTCCAGGCAGCACTCGCAACCGTTCCTCCCGTGGAGGTATTGGTTGTGCTCCATGCGGGAGATGCTCCGTTGAAATCATCAGAAAAAAGAGTATTGCTGGAAGGCATGGCAAGGTTTGAGGTGGAGGTCAGGTTGACAGAACTCCCCTGGCAGAGGGTGGCAACTGATGCATTGGCTGACACAACGGGAGATGTTTTGACAACTACCGTGACAGAGGAGGTTGCCTGGCAGTTTCGGGCATCCTTGGTTTGAACGGTATAGCTTCCGGCCGCCGCCAAAGTTGGAGAAACCAAAACTGGCGAGGCTTGGTTGCTTGAAAAACCGTTGGGACCACTCCAGCTATAACTGTAGGGAGCGGTACCTCCAGATGCCGTCACAGCCAGATTAAGGCTTCCGGAAGTACAGACCGGGTTGTTGGCAGAGGCAAGACAACTCAGCGAAGCTGCCGGTTCTCCGACAGTGACCGGAAAGGACGATATGCAGGCAACGGCATCCCGAATCCCTACTGTATAATGACCAGCCGAAAGAGAGCCAAATGTGCCGGAAGCCCGATAGGTGCTCCCACCATCGATGGTATAGGAATAGGGCGGTGTACCACCGGTCCCGGCAACCGATAGGGAACCATCGGCATTCCCCTTGCAAAGCACATCGCTTACATTGACCAGCGTTGCTGACAATGGTTGGACAGGCTCTCCGATGGTCACATCCTGAAGAAAGATACAGCCGTTGGCATCCCTGAGGGTCACATGATATACGCCGGCCGATAAAGCCGAATAAGTGCCGGATGGCTGATAGGTCATGCCTCCATTCAGGCTAAAAGCATAAGGGGAGGTACCACCGGTGGCGGATAGGGTGAAGGAACCGTTGGACTCACCCTTGCAACGTACGGTGGTGATAGACGACAACGTGGCCGAGAGCGCAGAGGCAGGTTCAGAAACGGTCAGATCGGTGGTGACTAAGCATCCGGCCGCATCCTTGACCACCATGTGGTAGTTTCCGGCCAGCAAGCCGTTGAAAGTCCCGGAAAGCTGAGTTGTCGCCCCTCCATCAAGGCTGAAGGAATAGACCGGTGTCCCTCCTGCCACATTCACCGTCAGTGATCCGGAGGCTACACCCTTGCAAGATACTGGAAGGGTGGTCCCTGAGGCGACGGTGAGGGGAAGTGCCGGCTCTCCGATGGTCACATCCTGTGTCAAGGTACAACCGGCTTGGTCTGTTATCCAAACATGATAGGTCCCAGCAGCCAGTCCAGTAAAAACGCCAGAGGATTGAGTGGTAGTTCCCCCGTCCAGACTGAAAAGAGAGGGCTGGGTACCCCCGGAGGCAAGGATTTCGAAGGATCCTGAAGCGCTCCCCTTGCAAAGGACATCACTCCTGGATTGGATGGTAGCAGAAAGAGGCATCAGTGGTTCCACCAGCGTGACGGAAGCCGTTGTCAAGTTACCACCGTCATCGGCTTCCACAGCATAGGTCCCCGCAATCAGTCCAACAAAGAGGCCACTGGTATTGGACACTGAACCCGGCGTTAACTTGTAAGTGACCATTCCTCCACTTCCTCCGGTCAGATTGGCTTGGATAAGACCCGTCGCATTACCCTTGCAGGCAATATGGGTGGGAAGCAGCGACAATGTGCCTACATTTTCAGAAAAAGAAGAAAAAGGGAAAAGGAGCGGAAAAAGGAGTATCAGAAATCGAGGAGACTTCCCTGTTGCAATTGCCGACATGGCTCCTGCGTGAACCGAAAGACGGGCTGCGCCAAACCTGCCACCATCATCCATAAGGCGACAGCAAAGCCAACAGAGGTATCCGCAGGATAAGAAAATTAACATGTCGTGGTATATTTAAGGGAAATATCCAGTCTTCAGTTAATACCGGTTTACTTCAATTCGTAACCTATCCAAAAATCAAAATTTCTACATATATCGAACAATGCACTGATTTTCTGTAAAATAAAAAATACTCTAAAGGCTAATTTATAACCATTCAAAAAGAACAATTTACATAAAACGGATAGCCATGAGCCGACTTGCCCGAAGGGATCCGGTTTAGAAACAGAAAATTATGTTTGCTTGATTCCACTGAGCAAATGCAGTGGTTTTGCTTTTATAAATGTAAACAGAGAAATTTATCTTTTCAACGCAAACCCCAGAAAATATAGCCGTGGCGAGAAATTGTTAATTAAATTAAATCCAAATAATCATTGTTGGCAAAATAGAAAAAGGCCCCTCTGCTCCAGACAGAGAGGCCTTTCCAGCCAAAAAGCCACCGCTATTTTTTTACCTGATACAACTCATCGATCTTCACAATCGTTACAGCGGTAGAATCCTTCAGTGTTTTGGATATCAAACCATAAGGAGCCACGATCACCTCATCACCTTTGGTTAGCCCTTGAAGAATCTCTATCCGGGTATTATCCTGAATTCCCGTTTTTACATTGACCTTTCGGGCTAACTTGTTTTTGATCACGAACACCACTTCGTGCTGTTCTGGTTCCTTGGGTTTTTGTTCGCTTGCGTTGTTTCCGTTTTCATCGACCTTTTCCATCTCATCATTTCCCTTTTTGGCGGATCCATCGTCTGCGCGGGTGGTTACTGCCTGGATGGGAACAGAGATGATCCCTTTCCGGGTATCCGTCTGAATTTCGACTGTCGCCGACATCCCCGGCAGGAAAGGATACTTCAGGGAATCCTTCGCAGCAAGATCCTGATAGGAAGAGGAGAGAAGCAAGATTTTGACATTAAAATTGGTCACCTGATCCACTGTTGTACCCGTGACATTGGCTGAACTGGCAATTTCGATCACCACTCCCTTGAACTTTCTTTTCAGGTAAGCATCGATTTCAACGATGGCAGTATCGTTTTTGTGTACTTTGACGATGTCGTTCTCATTCACCTCAACCTTAACCTCCATGGTAGCAAGATCTGCTACGGTCATCAACTCAGTTCCGGCAAACTGATTGGTTCCCACAACCTTTTCTCCTTTTTCAACATTTAATTTGGAAACCGTACCATCAATGGGAGAATAAATTCTGGTCTTGGTAAGATTCTCAGAGGCTTCACGGACACTGGATTCTGCACTCTTGACTGAATATCGGGCTGCCTGAACCTCAGATTGAGCTACTTTCCAGGCCGCCTCCACACTTTCAAATTCCGACTTTGGAATGGTTTTCTTTTCCAGCAGTTGTTGAGACCGTTTGTAATTCATCTCCTTCTCAATCAATTGGGCTTCTGCCTGAGCCTGACGTGCCTTTTGGGTATTCAGGGCAGCCTCCAGCCTGTTCAGGGTGGATTGGTAAATATCTGGTTTGATCACCACCAGCAAATCACCCTTCTTGACCCGATTTCCCTCCTTGACGGGAAGTTCTATGATCTCTCCCGGAACTTCCGGACTGATTTTAACCTCGATCTGTGGTTTCAGTTTACCATTGGCAGTAATGATCTCGGTGATGTCCCTGATCTCTACCTTTTCCGTAGCTACCTTCAGGGCGGTCTCCTTTCCGAACCAACCCATCTTCTTTCCTGTGAGGAGCAGGATGATCAGGATGGTCAGAATTCCAATGATCCAGGGAATTCTGTTGCTTTTTTTCTCCATGGGATAGTGGTTACCTTTTTAATGTTCTGAGAACAATTTCAGTTGAATCATGCTTCTTGTCGACTCATTGACCCCTCCAAAACATGAGGAATGTTTTGAATGCGATCATAAAATTAGTATATTTTTGTCAGTGAATCATTTTTTTATGATCACAAACTTCGAATAGTCTAAAATCTACAATCATGTACGGAAAGATCAAAGATCATCTCACGCAGGAACTGCAATCCATCCGTGAGGCAGGACTTTATAAGAATGAACGGCTGATCGTCTCCCCACAGGATGCTGTCATCCGATTGGCTTCAGGTCAGGAAGTACTCAACTTCTGTGCCAACAACTACCTCGGACTTTCCAACCATCCAAGGCTCGTACAGGCGGCTGTAGAAGCCTTGCAATCCCATGGCTATGGCATGTCGTCCGTCCGTTTTATCTGTGGCACCACCGATCTCCACAAGAAACTGGAGCGTGCCATTGCCAACTTTTTCGGAACAGAGGATACCATTCTCTATGCAGCTTGCTTTGATGCCAACGGTGGCATCTTTGAACCGCTTCTGTCGGAAGAGGATGCCATCATTTCCGATGCCCTGAATCATGCATCCATCATCGATGGGGTAAGACTTAGCAAGGCCAAGCGTTTCAGGTATGCCAACGCCGACATGAAAGACCTGGAAGAGCAGTTGATCCTTGCACAGGATGCCCGATTCCGGGTAATCGTTACGGATGGCGTTTTCTCCATGGATGGAAATGTGGCTCCGATGGATGAGATCAACCGGCTCGCCAAAAAATATGATGCCCTGATCATGGTCGACGAATGCCATTCTGCTGGCGTGGTTGGAAAAACCGGAAGGGGTGTCACGGAGTTATTCAATATACGTGGCGAAGTAGACATCATCACCGGAACATTGGGCAAGGCTTTTGGTGGCGCACTGGGTGGCTTCACCACAGGCAGAAAGGAGATCATCGAGTTGTTGAGACAAAGATCCAGGCCCTATCTTTTCTCCAATTCCCTGCCACCCGCCGTGGTCAACGCCGGCATACGCATGTTTGAGATGATGGCCGAGACCTCCGAGTTGCAGGAAAAACTGCACCACAACACCGATTGGTTCATCGGAAAAATGAAGGAAGCCGGATTTGATATCAAACCAAGCAGGTCGGCTATTTGTGCAGTCATGCTTTATGATGCCAGGGTTTCACAGGAGTTTGCTTCCAGATTGCTGGAGGAGGGAATTTATGTGACCGGTTTTTACTACCCGGTTGTACCGAAGGGAGCTGCCCGGATCAGGGTCCAGCTTTCGGCAGCGCATGAACCCGAACATCTGGAAAGAGCCCTTCATGCATTTGTCAAAGTGGGAAAAGAACTGGGTATTTTGACCAACTGACATCCTGTCGGGCGGCCTATCAGTTTTCCAGCACTGATCCCGTTTTGTAACCAAATTAAGTTAATTTTACCGCGTTTCTTTTCAGAAGGGTTCCTGAAGGATTCCGCCCTGGATAAGTGCATGCCAATGGATGCTCTCCCGGGACCTGATAAGAGCATCTGCCAGAAGTTCTTACGCTTGAACGCTGAAACATGGCGGCATTTCTGATGGACTTTCCACAAGCCATGGATGGTTCATGCGAGTCGCGAGTTCGGATCAATTCTGTTCAGTGGATTACAACCAGGTACTTTGGGGATATTTAAGAGAACCAGGCTCGACATTGAGGATTATTTGTGTTTTACCAATTCATATTGACCGATGAGAAAAGGTTTGTTCTTCCTTCTTGCCATCTCGCTGATGGCATCTGTCCAAACGAAAGCCGACGAGGGAATGTGGTTGCTTTCACTTGTGGGCAAACTCAACATCCAACAAATGCAGTCCATGGGATTGAAATTGGATGCCGACCAGATTTACCATGTCAACCACTCCAGTCTGAAGGATGCGGTTGTCGCCCTGGACTATGGCTCCTGCACTGCAGAGATCGTCTCTCCGGATGGGTTGTTGCTCACCAACCATCACTGTGGTTTTGACGACATTCAAAAACACAGCACACTTGAACACGACTATCTGAAGGATGGCTTTTGGGCCAAAAGCAAGGACCAGGAATTGCCCAATCCCGGCAAGACCGTGACCTTTCTGATCAGAATGGAAGATGTAACAGACAAAGTGCTGAAAGAGGTGACGGATACCACCTCCGCCGCTTCCCGTCAGGAAAAGATCCAGAAAGCCATCAGCGCATTGGAAAAAGAGGCCAAGGGTAACAGTTCCTACGATGTCAGGATTAGACCCCTGTTCGAAGGAAATGTCTACTTTCTTTTTGTTACCGAGACCTTTCGCGACATCCGTCTGGTAGGCACGCCACCCCAATCCATCGGAAAGTTCGGTGGAGAGACCGACAACTGGATGTGGCCACGCCATACCGGTGACTTCTCCATGTTCAGGATCTATTGTTCCCCGGATGGTAAACCGGCAGATTACGCGAAAAACAATGTTCCCTATCATCCAAAGCACTATCTGCCCGTCTCCATCAAGGGTGTGGGAATGGAAGATTATGCCATGATCATCGGTTATCCCGGCAGGACCAACCGGTACGTTACCTCTTTCGGCGTGAAATACACCACGGATGTAACCAATGCCATCCGGATCAAAGTCAGGGAAGCCCGTTTGAATATCATCAAGGATTACATGGCCTTGGGAGAAAAAAACAGACTTCAGTATGCCTCCAAGTTTGCAGGCAGCTCCAATTACTACAAATATTCAATTGGCGAAAATGCCGGATTGAGTGCCCTCAAGGTCCTCGATCAGAAACAGTCCATTGAAAAGGAATTTACTGCATGGGTCAATGCAGATCAGTCACGCAAGGTGAAGTACGGAAAGGTGCTTCAGGACATCTCGGATGCCTACCGATCCCTCGATGATAAAGTGGCTTCAGAATATAGCCGGGAGGTATTCTTCGGCGGACCTGAAGTCATCCGATATGCCTTTGGTGCCATGGGCCTGGCCAGGGATCTGGAATCGGGTGACAAAGCCAGAATAGCCACTTCCGTGGAAAAAGTGAAATCGTCAGTCGCCGAGTTCTACCGCGACTTCGATACCGGAACAGACGAAAAGATTGCAGCGGTACTGTTCAAAATGTATGCAGACAATGTAGCGGCCAAATATCATCCCACTTTTATGGCTGGTGTTTCTGAAAAAAACAAGGGAGACTTTGGGCCGTTCGTAAAGAAAATGTACAAAAAGAGCATCTTCAGGGATCAAAAATCTTTTGAGGCCTTTTTGAAAAACCCTACAGCGAAGGGACTTCTGAAGGATCCGGTTTACAGCGCCGTACTTTCCATCACAGAGACGATGAAAGTGATTGGTCAGGATATGAGGGCAAATACCGCCACTCTTGACAACAGCCGACGACTCTTCGTGGCTGGCCTTTTGGAAATGAACAAAGGGAAGATGATCGCCTATCCCGATGCCAATTCCACCATGCGACTCACCTATGGAAAAGTGGGTGATTACGATCCGCGGGATGGCGTTCACTACAAATTTTTTACGACCCTGAAGGGTTACGAAGAAAAGGGGATCGCAGGGGATGCCGATTTTGACTATCCCCAACACCTCATCGATCTGCTTCACGCCAAAAATTATGGACCATACGCAGATGCCGACGGAACACTTCATACCTGTTTTACAACCAACAACGACATCACCGGTGGAAACTCCGGTAGTCCGGTAATCAATGGCAAGGGTGAATTGATCGGGATTGCTTTCGATGGCAACTGGGAAGCCATGAGCGGTAACATTGCCTTCGAACCGAATCTCCAGAAATGTATCAACGTCGACATTCGCTTTGTGTTGTGGATCATCGATGTTTATGCCGGTGCGAAAAATCTTGTGGACGAAATGACCATTGTCCGGTAATGATTTCATGAAGCAGAAGACCTATTGTGATCGCGTTTGCGGAAATCGTAGGTCTACCCCAAAGTAAAACGGTATGATAGCTCCCGGGGAAGCTCCCGCCAGAATTGTGATGTACACGGACGGTTCCTCGCTTGGGAATCCGGGGCCTGGGGGTTTTGGCGTATTGTTGCTCTTCGGCGAATACAGAAGGGAGATATCGGCAGGATATCGGTTGACCACCAACAACAGGATGGAGTTGCTGGCTGTGATCACAGGATTGGAAGCCTTGAAAAAACCGGGATCGGAAGTAATCATCTACACCGATTCGAGGTACGTGGTGGATACGGTTGAGAAAGGTTGGTTGGAAAACTGGATGAAGATCCGCTTCAAAGGGAAGAAGAACAAAGACCTTTGGTTGCGCTTTCAGGAAGCCCGCCGACCCCACAAGATAAAATTTGTCTGGGTGAAAGGCCATGCCGAAATCCCCGGAAATGAGCGGTGCGATCAGTTGGCGGTTGCCGCTGCAAAAGGAGACCTCCTGCTTGCAGACGAGGGATTTGAACAGGATCTTGCCGCTTTGGACCAAGGGATATGAATTCCTGACTGTTTCGAAAGAAAGATGATGCGATTGATCTACAATTTTGTAATCCGGGGATACCAATTTTTGATTTGGGTGGTATCCTTCAGAAATCCCAAAGCGGCCAAATGGCTGGAAGGGAGAAAGGATCTGTTCAACCATATCCAGGCTACGGTTAAACCCGGCAAAGAGCTCCTCTGGTTTCATGTCTCCTCTGTGGGAGAGTTTGAGCAGGCCCGACCAGTAATCGAAGGGGTGAAAAAATCCTTTCCGAATTACAGAATCCTGTTAACCTTCTTCTCTCCGTCCGGTTACGAGATGAGAAAAAATTACCCCCTGGCCGATTACGTCTTTTA
Organism: Marinilabiliales bacterium; assembly: GCA_021286825.1. Taxonomy (GTDB): domain Bacteria; phylum Bacteroidota; class Bacteroidia; order Bacteroidales; family Prolixibacteraceae; genus CAINVV01. The sequence continues at coordinate 12,586 of JAJTBP010000014.1, forward strand.
CCTGCCACTCGATACACCGGGCAATGCCTCCCACTTTCTTGACCTGGTACAGCCTGAAAAAGTATTTTTCGTCAAATATGAATTTTGGTACAACTACCTGACCGAATTGCGAAGGAGAGAAATTCCAACCTACATCTTCTCCGCACTGTTTCGGCCTTCCCAATTCTTCTTCAAACCCTGGGGCAAATGGTTTAGAAAAGCCTTGCTTGCCTACAACCACATCTTCGTGCAGAACGAGAGTTCGAAGGAGGTGCTGGCTCAATTTGGGTTCACCAATGTCTCCATCAGCGGTGATACACGCCTGGACCGGGTTGCACAGATCGCACAGGCAGCAGCAGCGCTCCCAAAGATAGAACAGTTTGCTGATGGCAAACTCCTGATCGTGGCTGGAAGCACCTGGCCGGAAGACGAAGCCCTGTTCCTTCCCTACGTCAATGAATGCAAACACTCCGTCAAATTTATCATTGCTCCCCACGAAGTAAATGAAAAGTCTGTGGGTCGGATCATCAATGGCCTCTCCAGAACGTATGCACTTTATTCGGCGGATACCACTCCCGAGGCTTTGGCTGCGACAGATGTCCTGATCGCCGATGGATACGGCTACCTCGTCTCCATTTATCGGTATGCCCTGGTCGCATTCATCGGAGGAGGATTTTCAACCGGTATCCACAGTATTCTGGAACCTGCCGCCTACGGTATGCCGGTCCTGTTTGGTCCCGACTATCACAAATTCCACGAAGCAATCGAAATGATCCGGCTAGGATCTGCTCACGCGGTCAACAACCCTGAAGAACTAAAGCTTCACCTCGACGATTACCTGACCAAGCCGGAAAAGTTAGCGGCCGAAAGCCGCATTGCCAAAAACTATGTGGAATGCAACAAGGGCGCTGCAGACCAGATCGTCCACTACTTTTTCTCTTAACATAAATTCAATTCGGGACCTGACCCTTCGCTTCGGCGCCTTTCAATCAAAAATTATTTTTCGGAAACTTTTTTAGGTTTTCAAAATTCTATCTTCTTGATATGTTGTATACTAACATCATCAAGTTGATAACTTTTTTTTATCCGGACCGAAAGCAGTAACCAAAAAGAGGGACGGTCTTATATCTTTACATCCATAACAAACGATAACCTTGAGTTCAAAATCTAACTGAAAACACCGTGTTTTTTTACTATTCCACGAATATTGAAAACTATGGATGAATTACATGACGTATCAACCATGAAGAAAAATACCCAACCCAAGATCTATTCCAACGAAGAGGCTTTTGAAGCTTCCCTGAAATATTTTCAGGGAGATGAGCTGGCTGCAAGGGTATGGGTAAACAAATATGCCCTGAAAGACTCTTTCGGCAATTTGTTCGAATTGACTCCAGACGATCTGCATCACCGCATGTCATCCGAAATTGCAAGGATTGAAAAGCAATATCCGAATCCCATGTCCGAAAATGAGCTTTTCGAACTGTTCAGGGATTTTAAGTACATCGTCCCGCAAGGGGGCCCGATGACAGGTATTGGCAACGATTACCAGACCGGATCGCTTTCCAACTGTTTTGTCGTGGGCAATGGAGCCGATTCCTACGGCGGCATCATGATGGTCGATCAGGAGCAGGTCCAACTGATGAAACGCAGGGGTGGTGTGGGGCATGACTTGTCGCATATCCGGCCGAAAGGATCGCCTGTGAAAAATTCTGCCCTGACCTCAACAGGCATTGTCCCTTTCATGGAGCGTTTCTCCAACTCTACCCGTGAAGTGGCACAGGATGGCCGTCGTGGTGCGCTGATGCTATCCGTCTCCATCAAACATCCCGACTCCGAGCAGTTCATCGATGCAAAAATGGATGAAGGAAAGGTTACCGGAGCAAACGTATCGGTAAAAATAGATGATGAATTCATGAAGGCGGTACGTGATTCAGCCACATACGTGCAACAATACCCCATTCAAGGAACCCATCCGGTTTACACAAAAGAGACGGATGCCCAAAAACTCTGGCAAAAAATCGTTTACAATGCTTGGAAATCGGCCGAACCCGGCATCCTTTTCTGGGATACCGTCATTCGGGAATCGGTTCCGGATTGTTATGCCGACCACGGGTATGGTACAGTCTCGACCAATCCATGTGGCGAGATTCCGCTTTGTCCTTATGACAGCTGCCGCTTGATCGCCATCAACCTCTATTCATACGTTGACCACCCCTTTACCAAACAGGCCAAATTCAATTTTCAGCTGTTTCGCCAGCATGCCCGCCTTGCCCAGCGAATCATGGACGACATCATCGACCTCGAACTGGAAAAAATCGAAGCCATCTACGACAAAATTCTCTCGGATCCTGAGGATGACGCCATCAAGGGAGTTGAACTCAACCTCTGGAAAAAAATCAGGGAAAAAGCAATCAATGGAAGAAGAACCGGTATCGGCATTACAGCAGAAGGAGACATGCTGGCTGCGCTAGGCCTTCAGTACGGATCCGAAAATGCCATCGACTTTTCGGTTGAGGTTCACAAAATATTGGCCATCGAAGCGTATCGGGGTTCCGTTCACCTTGCCAAAGAGCGGGGTGCTTTCCCGATCTATGACACCAAAAAAGAGGCCAACAATCCCTATGTCAAACGTTTGGCCCTTGCAGATCCCGAATTGTACGAGGAGATGGCCAAATACGGGCGGCGCAACATTGCCCTCCTGACCATTGCCCCGACAGGAACCACAAGCCTCATGACCCAAACGACTTCGGGTATTGAACCGGTCTTCTTACCTGTTTACAAGCGCAGAAGGAAAGTCAATCCAAGCGACAAGGAGGCACGGGTCGATTTCATCGATGAGATGGGCGACTGTTGGGAAGAGTACCTCGTCTTCCATCACAAATTCAAGTTGTGGATGGAGATCAACGGCTACGACACCAAACGGAAATATTCAAACGAGGAGATAGACGATCTGGTCAGCAAATCCCCCTATTCCAAAGCCACCTCCAACGACATCGACTGGATGGCCAAGGTAAGAATGCAGGGTCAGATCCAGAAATGGGTGGATCATTCCATATCCGTTACCATCAATCTGCCCGAGGAGGCATCAGAAGAACTGGTAGGAAAGCTCTTCTTCTCTGCCTGGGAAAGTGGATGCAAGGGTGTGACGGTCTATCGCGACGGATCCCGCTCAGGGGTTCTGATCTCGGCCAAAGACAAAAAGAAGGAGGGTGTATTCCCTACCAAGAGACCCGAAGTACTCGAAGCGGATATCGTCCGGTTCCAGAACAACAAGGAAAAATGGATCGCCTTCATTGGCCTCATCGACGGAAAACCATACGAGATTTTTACCGGTCTTGCCGATGACGAGGATGGCATTCTCTTGCCCCGCTCCATCACCAATGGTTGGATCATCAAGAACCGCGATGAGAACGGCGTTTCGAGGTATGATTTCCAATACAGGAACAATCGGGGATACAAAACAACCATCGAAGGATTGTCCTTCAAGTTCAATCCCATCTTCTGGAACTATGCGAAGCTGATCTCGAGTGTGTTGCGTCACAGCATGCCCATCGAGAAAGTGGTGGAACTGATTACCAGCCTTCAATTCGATGTGGAATCGATCAATACCTGGAAAAACGGGGTGGCTCGTGCATTGAAAAAATTCATCCCGAACGGGACCACCTGCGAGGATGCCAAATGCGAAGGATGCGGCTCCGACAATGTAATCTATCAGGAAGGATGCCTGATCTGCAAGGATTGCGGCTCTTCCAAATGTGGCTAAGCGTTTTTGTAATTTTTCAGATAATTATCTCTAGCCCCCGGGGGAAGATCTTTGGTCTTCCCTTTTTTTTTCACCTTTCAGAAATCCCAACGGATCCCGGCAATGGGAACCAACCCAATCAGCTTTTTGTCAGTATAGGATATTTTTCCATTGGCATAGCTGAAATTCCTCCGGTAGACATTGTGCCTGTTGAGCAGATTCTGAATGTCCAACGAGACGTTTAGGGCAGAATGGGCCCGGTTCACCTTGTAGTTGATGCCGGCATCCAACCTGTCGTACCAGGGTAGATGTGCTCCGTAAACTTGGTTGAGATCATAGACCAGGGTCTTTTTCTTGATACTCTGTGCTTCATCCGGAGGAGTAAACCGGTATCCGCCCCGTGTGATGTTTCGAAGATTGAAACCCATGATGTTCTGTCCAGCCCTGCCAACCTTAAACTCTCTGCCAACAAGTAGATTACAGACAGAATTGGCATTGTAATAGGTGGCATACCATTGGGTATTGGAAGCCCGGTAGCCGGATTCAAAGAGGGAAAAAGTGGCCAGGAAATAATAATTCTTCAGGAAGGATTTGTCGACCGTCAATTCAAGTCCCTTGTTTTCGGATATTCCTTCATTGTTGAGATCAATATCCGGCAATCCATCCGATTGGTTGACCATGGAAAATGTATTGTTGGTATAGGCACTAATCGGAACATCAAAGAGATATTGATAATACCCTTCAAGCGAAATTTTCCAATCGTTAGCCAATGACTTCCTGTATCCGGCCACCAGGTGGAAGGCCTTCGTTGAGCGGAGATCCCGGTTCAGCAAACGCCTTTCGCTCTTTCCGGTTTTGACACGGAAATAATAAATGGGGATCGGTTCCATCCTGGAGTAGAAACCGGTGCCAATGTTGACCGACTGATGTCCCGGTATATTGAATACCAGCCCCAAACGTGGCTCAAGTGTCCATTCCCCATTGATGGAATGGTATCCGAGATGCAGCGCCGGAACCAGCTCAAGGATGTCATCCGGCTTGTATTTCCATTGAAAATAGGCCCCCGCCGAATAACTCCCCGCCTTTTCGTCGACAAGCGTATCGTATTTGGCCGTGGTCTGTTTCCTGATGCTGAACATATCGGCAAACGAAGGGTTGAATTCGAAACCAATCTTATAGGAGTTCCCCGCATTCACCTTGTTGTTGAACATGACCGACAGATTCCATACGGGAGAGGAAATTCGGTCCTCCTTGTTGACCACATGTACAAAGCTGGTGTCAACAATGCCCTCATTCCACTTTTCCTGAAAAAGCGATACTCCCAGAATGGTCCGGAGATAGCTCTTCCCATTTTTGAAGTTTATCAGATGTTTGAGACCGAAAACCGATAGCCCGTCCTTTTCAATAAACTCATCATTGTTGGCACCTTTTAGGATATCGGATCGGTTGGAGGAGGCTTCGTTCCCTGTCCGACTGTTGCCACCCATGGAAAACAGTTCAAACTCGCCCCACTTCTGATCGTGGTAGTCGTATCGGAAGGACCAGTCGAGGGAACTGGGAACAATGCTCAGATCCTGAAGATTGATGATCCCATATTTTCTAAGGATATCAAAATTAGCATACCGTACATTGGCCAGGAACGAACCATGCTTTCCTTTTCCGACCGGACCTTCAGCAGTGGCTTCGGCTCCTACGACACTCAACTGAAGACCGAATTCATGCTTTTCGCTGCTCCCCTTTCGCAACCGGAGATCCATGACACCGGACAGGGCATTTCCATATTCGGCAGGGAAGGCACCGGAATAGAAGTCGAAATCAGCCAAAACGTTGGTAGAGATCATGGAATAAGCCCCTCCATTGCTTCCCACACCGCCCGGTAGGTGGTTGGGATTGGGAATCTCCATCCCTTCGATGCGCCACAACATGCCGCGCGGAGAATTTCCGCGGACCACAATCTCATTGCTGGCATCATTGTTCCCGCTTGTGATTCCCGCAAAATTAGCCACCATTCTGAGGGGATCGGAATATCCTCCGGCATACCGCGAGGCATCCTGACTCTGAAGCGTCCGAACACTCGAGCCTCCCGAAGGGGTAAGCCAGGACTGTTTGCCTGCCGTTACCGTCACTTCATCCGTCAAAAAGACCCTTGCCTCCAATCCAATTTCCAGATAGGCCTCTTTCCCTGTGCTGACCTGGATGTTTGGCAGGACCATGGGTGTAAAACCCAGATGAGAGACCATCAGGGTATATTTTCCAACCGGAAGATGGATTCGAAAGGTGCCGTCGTCACCAGAAACGGCAGAAAATTCACGGTGCTGATCGGTAAAAATCAGAAGTCCCTCCGGAACGGGTTGCCTGGTCTCCTTGTCACGCACCACTCCTTTCACGATTTGTTGAAACGATTGGGCCGGTAATGTGTGGGGCAGTAAAAAAAAGAAAGGCAAAAAAAGGAAGCATTTAAGCCCCTTTCCTTGCCTGTATGTCGGATGACCGGTCATGCGGATTTAGCTATTCAAGATAGGTATATCCATAAAGGCCGGAGCGGTAATTGGAAAGGAACTCCTTCCCCTCTTCCGCAGTGATGATTCCTGATTTAACAGATGAGGTTACCCACGTTTCAACGGTGCGTACCAGTTTCTTCGGATTGAACTGCACATATTCCAATACTTCAGCAACCGTCTCTCCATCAATCACCTGATCAATGGAATATCCCTTGTCATCCACCGAAACATGGACGGCATTGGTATCTCCGAAAAGGTTGTGAAGATCTCCCAGAATCTCCTGATAGGCGCCCACAAGGAAGACGCCGATGTAATATTTTTCCTTCGGTTTGAGAGAATGTACCGGCAGATTGAAAGACATATTTCTTGCGGAGATGAAATTCTCGATCTTTCCATCCGAATCGCAGGTGATATCCTGAATGGTGGCTGTCCTGTCGGGCTTCTCATCCAACCTGTCCAGCGGAATGATCGGGAATATCTGGTCAATTGCCCAGGAATCCGGCAAAGACTGGAACAGTGAGAAATTACAGAAGTATTTATCTGACAACAGCTTGGGCAAAGAGAGAAACTCCTCCGGAACATGCTTCATGCCACTGACGATCTGAACGGTCTCCTTGGCAATGGACCAGAAAAGCCTTTCGATCTTGGCACGAGTAGAGATATCCAATAGTCCCAGACTAAACCGGTCGAGCGCCTCTTCCCGAATCTGCTGCGCATCATGCCACGTCTCCAGCATTCGGGTCTGATTGAGGGTGTCCCACAAAGAATAGATCTCACGGAGCAATTCGTGGTCGTCTGGGCTGGTCTCCTCTTCATCCTCCCAACGGGGAAGTGTGGTGGATTCCAAAACCTCAAAAACCAGAACGGAATGGTGAGCAGTCAACGATCTGCCTGACTCGGTAATGATGTTCGGATGGGGCAGGCCATTTTTCTCGCTCACATCCACGAGGGTGGAGACCACATCATTGACATACTCCTGAATGCTGTAGTTGACACTGCTTTCACTGGAGGAACGGGTTCCGTCATAATCCACACCCAAACCCCCACCGATGTCCACGTAGTCGATGTGAAATCCGTTTTTGTGCATCTGCACATAAAACTGAGAAGCTTCGCGCATGGCCAGCTTGATGCGGCGAATCTTGTTCACCTGGCTGCCAATGTGAAAATGGACCAGATGAAGACAATCCTTCATCTTATTTTTGTCAAGATAATCAAGCGCTTCAAGCAGTTCGCTGGAAGTAAGGCCGAACTTGCTGCCGTCACCTCCCGAATCTTCCCATTTGCCGCTACCCGTGCTGGAGAGCTTGATGCGTATCCCTAGGTTGGGTTTGATTTTAAACTGTTTGGCGATCTTAACAATGAGCTTCATCTCGCTCAACTTCTCTATGACCAGATAGATTCTCCGGCCCATCTTCTGAGCCAAAAGAGCCAGTTCGATGTAGTCTTCGTCCTTGTAACCGTTGCAGATGATCAGCGAATCATTGTCCGTATTGATGGCGATAACGGCGTGCAGTTCCGGTTTGGAACCTGCTTCCAGTCCGATGTTAAACTTTTTGCCATGGGTCACGATCTCCTCCACAACAGGCCGCATCTGGTTGACCTTGATGGGATAGATGATAAAATTCTGGGCATTGTAACCATATTCTTCAGCCGCAATCTTGAAGCAGCTGGCCATTTTCTCGATCCGGCTATCCAGAATATCCGGAAAACGAAGCAGAATGGGTGTAGATACATCCCTTAGCTGAAGTTCTTCGACCAGCTCCATCAAATCCACCTCAACACCATTTTTACGCGGAGTCACAACAACGTGCCCCTTTTCGTTGATGGAAAAGTAATTGACTCCCCAACCATTGATGTTGTACAATTCAGCAGAATCTTCGATGCGCCATTTTCTCATTTCAAAATCTTCGTTAAGCGTGAATGTAAGGAAGGGGTTAGCAAAAGGACAAATCATCCTTTAACACACCCCTCAATTTTATGCAAATGTATAAAAATTAACCTTTATTCCCCGCATTAAATATCAGCAGGACAGCTGGTAGTTTGGTACGCCCGCAGGCAGCGGAATCAAGTCATAGGCTTGGTTTCTCAAAGCCGGGACGAACCCTGCATCGGCAATGCACTGTTGCATCTGTGTGGCATCCATGGTAAACGAAGCGCCTGCGGCTGAGACCACATTCTCCTCTATCATAATGGATCCCAGATCGTTGGCGCCGGCATGCAAGGCCATCTGACCGGTCTCCTTTCCAACGGTTAGCCAGGAAGCCTGGATGTTTTCAATGTTGGGTAACATGATCCGGCTCATGGCGATCATCCGGATGTATTCGATGGGTCGGATGGGTTGAAGCGAATGAGTCTTCCCCAATAGGGTCCCTTCTGACATCACCGGCCAGGGAATAAAGGCCTTGAATCCTGGAGTGCCTTCGGGTTTGAGCGACTGAATCTGCCTCAACCGGACAAAATGTTCCATTCTTTCGGCCAAGGTCTCTATGTGACCGAACATCATGGTAGCAGAAGTCAGCATGCCCAACTGATGTGCATCCTTCATGACGCCTAACCATTCATCCGTGGTGGCTTTACCAGGAGAAATCTCTTTTCTGACCCGGTCGCAAAGGATCTCTGCTCCGGCTCCGGGAAGACTATCCAATCCAGCTTCCATCAGTTTGATCAGCACCTCGCGGTAAGAACTCCGCTCCTTCCTGGCAATATGGACGACCTCAGGCGGTCCGAGTGAGTGAAGTTTGATGGTGGGATATCTCTTTTTCAGGGCACTGAAAAGATCTGTATAGAATTTCAGACCATATTTGGGATGCATGCCACCTTGTAGCAAAAGTTGGTCGCCTCCCAGTTCGATCATTTTTTCTATCTTCTCATAATAGGACTCCAGCGTGGTGGTATAGGTTCCCTCTTCATTGATTTTTCGATGGAAATTGCAGAAAGTGCATCCCGAGATACAGATGTTGGTAATGTTTACATTCCGGTCAATCATCCAGGTAACCACGTTTCCCGGCTTGTGCAGTTGTCGCAGTGCATTGGCAGTCCAGATGAGTTCGGAGGTATCGGCCTCCTCCCACAGACGAACACCCTCTTCCACGGAAAGTTCTTCCAGTCTGAGCGCCTTCTCAAGTAGGCTAATGATATATTCTTTGTTCATGATGTTGTAAAGTTTGTTTGAGCGAATGGATCATCTGCTAAAAATGGATTATACCCGGTCAAAAGAAGTTATGTTACTGCTCTTTGATTATTTTTCACATGTCAATTTCGGCATCGCCTCCCGAATGTGCGTTAAAGGTAGTAATTTTGCAAGTGGCAACTTGAATGAATCAAGGCCGGTAAATTCATGTAACGATGGTCAGCTTAAAACATACATCAGGCGATTATTTCCCCGACAGGGTTTTTCTTATCAAAGAGGGATCCGACCTGGAACAAATAACCCTTTCACCAGAGGAGCAGAACTACCTGCTATCCAGAATGGCAGAGGATCAGCGATTGGTTGAGATCAACCGTTTCCCCGGAAAAATGTTGTTTGTCACCGTGGCAAAAACAAAGTCGGAATCACAACGTCTGGAATATTGGAGAAGAAAAGGCAATGAGGTAAGCCAGTGGGCCAAAAACGAGAAAATTGCCTCCTTCGACATCACTACCTTCACCGGCCATGCAGACGATTTGATGGCATTTCTCGAAGGAGCACTGCTGGGCAACTACCAGTTTCTCGTGTATCAGTCCAATGCAGCAAAACTCAAGAGTCCGCTAAAGGAAATCCGGATAGATGACGCATCGGTCTCAAACGGTCAACTCGATGAAATCAGCCGTCTCGCCGAATCGGTCTATCAGGCAAGGGATCTCGTCAACGAACCGGTGCTCCGGATGAATGTAGCAGAACTGATGAGCCGTTTCAAACAAATGGGTGATGAGAGTGGTTTTACCACGGAGGTGTTTGGAAAGGAGGCCATTGAACAGATGAACATGGGAGGTCTTCTGGCGGTGAACAAGGGAAGCGTGGATCCACCTGCCTTTTCTGTGATGGAATGGAAACCGGAGCAACCCCTCAACGAAAGACCCATCGTACTC
>JAJTBP010000319.1 GCA_021286825.1 Marinilabiliales bacterium
GACACTCATTGCACCCCGGTGTGACGGCAGTGCTGCGATGCCAGTTTTCGCCATGGTCGTCCGAATAGAGTACATGGGCACCGTATTCAAAGGGTCCTCCGGCCATATTGCCTGAAGGGCTGCCAAAGGAGTGGTTGCAGGGAATGACCAGCCGGCCTTTGAAATTGCCGCCGGTCAGACAGATGCCGATGCCGGGTCCGGTGGCATACCATCCCCAATCCGAATCCCTCACATCGCCCGAGGGTACCGCCGGTTTGGACCATGATTTTCCATCATCGTCCGAAAAGCAGCAATAAGGCAGTCGGGGGAAATCGGATTGTTTGCGTATGATGGCCGATTCATTGTCCGAACCCTTGTTCCAGGTCATGAAGAGCCAGATGCGACCCGTGGCCGCATCCACGACAGGGCAGGGATTGCCACAGGTATTGGACTCATCGCTCCAGACCACCATGGGCTCGGACCAACGCTTGCCCTCATCTTCGGAACGCCTGAGCAGCAAATCGATTTTGCCACTGTCATGCTTGCTGCTCCGTCCCTCTGCAAAGGCCAGCAAACTTCCCTTTTTCGTCACCAGAAGCGAGGGAATACGATAGACCGCATAATGGCCTATCCCATTCTCCCACAACAAGAGGCCTTTCTCCTTTCCGAATCCTCGTTGAAAGAAACAGAGCAGGATCATCCCCGTGAAGAGGAAGATGCGTACCCACAAGGAGATCTTGGGGGATCGCCGTTGCAACATACCTTCGCTGGAGGAAATCATCTGAATCTGATGATGTTTCAGTGTCCTTTCTTGCAGTTGCCCAAGAGGTAATCGGTCAGATTGTTGGCCGCTTTGAGGTTTTCAAAATCGGCCGGCAGATAGGCATGGTCGATGTATTCATTGTATATCCAGGGATCGCCTACCGCAACTACGAGTCCTTTGCCAAACCGGCTCTCGGCCAGATAGATGATACCATCCTCTGTCAGGACAGGTTTGGCCGGGGCCTTGAGTGCAAAGGAGGAGATCTCTTTCAGGTAGACCTTGTTGACACCCTTGAAAATCGGATGATCGGGTAACTTCACAAAGGCCCCCATGTCCCATTTCCTGTTCAAAACCGGATGGAGGCTGACGTGGTTGAAATGGATGCCAAAGGTCTCGGCCATCTGGTTGAGATGGGTAAACTCGCAGTTGGGGGCATCGTTGGCCAGGATCATGAGGACCCCTCCGTTCTTCACCCACGCCTTGATTGCCTTGATCGCATCGGGTTGAATGTAGTTGGGATTCTTCGCCTCGGTGGTGGTGTCCGGATCGACGATGATGTAAACGCCCAATTTGGCCAGACTTTTCCTGGAAGCCGGCTCTTCCAGGGTGGCAAGGGTAGCACCCCGGCTCTTGAACAGCTCTCCCCACTGGGAATATCCGCTATTCTCGGTATCCGTCCACAAATAATGGAACGGCTTACCCGTTTTGACATTTGTCTCGCGATTGTACCAGTTGTCGAGTCCAACCACCTGACCAACAGAGAATTGTACGGTCGTCATCCACACGACTCCCATCAAAAACCATTTCATGTGCTTCATCATATGTTTGTTAATTGTCATAAATGATCCATTTTTTTCATTTTTCCATGCGCATCCCCATCTCCGGTCTCCCGTTTCCTGTCTCCGGTCTCCCGTTTCCTGTCTCCTGTCTCCCGTCTCCCGTTTCCCGTCTCCCGTCTCCCGTCTCCCTACTCCCCCTTTTTCCCGCCGTTTTCTCTCCTCATACGGTTGATGTATTCGGAAGGGGTGACACCCATCTGTTTCTTGAAACACATGGAATAATAGGAATGGGAGTTGAATCCCACCTTGAAACAGATTTCATCGATGTTGGATTCACCGTTCTCGATCAGCTCAATGGATTTGTTGATCCGCACAAACTTAACGAATTCGGTGGCCGACTGGTTGGTCAAGGCCCGCAATTTCCGGTGCAGGGAGCTTCTGCTGAGGTTGAGTTCCGAAGCCAGAAGATCGGTTGAGAAATTGGGATCCACCAGGTATTGCCCGATGGCACGCGTTGCGCGCTCAATCAGTTCATTGTCGGGTTGCAGCTTTTGCATCTCTTCCTTCCATTCCCCGGGCGAGCCGAGGAATTTTTCCCGGAGCCGTTCCCTGGACTCCAGCAAGTTTTTGATACGCGAGAGCAACAGTCGGTCGTCGAAGGGTTTAACTACGTAATCATCGGCACCCAGACGGAAGCCTTCCATCTGATGTTCTACCGTGGAAAGGGCCGTCAGCAGCAGCACCGGCAGATGGCTGGTGTTGAGGTCTGATTTGATCGCATGGCAAAGTTCATTGCCATCCATGCCGGGCATCATCACATCTGAGACAATCAGATCTGGGGCATGTTCGCGTACGATTTCCAATCCTTCGGCACCATCGTTGGCAGTAAGCACCTGATAATGCTCCGAGAGAATCTCTTTGAGGAAGTTGCGCATCTCGCGGTTGTCATCCACGACAAGTATCCGGGCTCCCCTCCCCTTTTTGTCATCGTTGGTCACGGAAATGGGTTCAGCCTCTTCCGGCTGGTCGCAACAGCGGGTCTCCTTCCGTACTTCACCGGAGATACCCTTGCCAATCTCGTCGGCAGTTACCGGCAGATGCACCAGGAAGGTTGCCCCCATGTTTTCGCCGGTAAAGACTTCGATCTGACCGTGATGCAACCGGATGTACTCACTGCAGAGATGCAGGCCAATGCCGGTCCCGGCGATCTGGCCGTGGGCCTGATAAAACCGGCTGAAGATGTTGGGCAGATCGACAGGGTCGATGCCGGCACCGTCGTTGCTGACCACCACCGTGATGTGATCTCCGCTAACCGCCTCGCCTTCCGCAAAACGATAGGGTTCCGGTCGTTTCGGCTCCATCCACCCGGGCTCCCTCACCTGGAGGGAGATGGTCCCTTCCGGGTGGGTAAACTTCATGGCATTGGATAGCAGATTGTAGATCAGCTTGTCAATCTTGTCGGGATCGATGTTGATCGGCAGGGTGGTAAAATCCGATTCAAAACGGAAACGGATCTTTCGATCATTTTCGAGGGTGGAAAAACATTGGAAGACCTCTTCCGACAGGGCGACGATGTCGATCGGTTGTGGATTGAAATCGGCCTTGCCCAGTTCGATCTTGCGAAGATCCAATATCTGATTGACCAGCCGCAACAAACGGTTGGCATTGTGTTCTATCAGGGCGATCTGTTCGGTTGTGTCGGCATGCTGGTTGCTCTTTCTCTTCAGGATGGCCAGTGGTGAAAGGATCAGGGTCAAGGGTGTCCTGAATTCATGCGAAATGTTGGTGAAGAAATGGAGTTTCAGCTGATGCAGTCGCTCTTCATTTTCCCTGCTGATGCGTTCCTGCATGACGGAATGTTGCAGTTGGTTGCGCAGTCGCAGCTCACGCGCCACGATGAAAAAGAGGGTACCCCCCACCAGCAGGTAAAAGACGAATGCGTACCATGTCAGCCAGAACGGACTAAGGATGACCACCTCAAGACGGGTCGGTTCGGTATTCCACAATCCATCATTGTTGGAGGCCATCACTTCGAAGACATAGTTTCCGGGAGGAATTTTGGTAAAGACGGCCTTGTTCTCTTTTTTGGCTTCGATCCAATCCTGGCT
>JAJTBP010000320.1 GCA_021286825.1 Marinilabiliales bacterium
CAAAGGCACAAGCTTGTCTGCCGATAGCACAGGCTAAAAAGCTTTTACCACATCCGGCAGCACCGGTAATCAGGATATTTTCGGCTCGATTAATAAATCCACAATCAGCGATTGTTTGAATCGATTCCTGCGTAAGATTCCGGTCTGTGGTGCAATGTACCTGTTCAAGTAATGCATCGTAGCGAAGTTTGCTTGTTTTTAGGTACATCTGGGTTCGATTGTGCAGTCGTGATTGCAATTCTGCTTCTGTTAAGTTGGCCATCAGTTGATGGATACCTGGTTGCTGCTGTACAGGCAACGATAGCACACCACTGTATACCTGTTTCATTCCGGAGAGTTTGAGCCTCTCCAATTCATAAATTGTGTTTTGAGTATTCATGTTTTAAAATTTATTATGTAATTGATTCAATCCGATTTTATTTTTTATTGATAAGCCTCTTTCCCTCGTATGTTCTGATGATCGGGAAGTGGATGATTGTAAGTTTGAGAAGCAATATTTTGCAGATCCCGGTTATTTTTTAAAATGTTGGACACCATGGAATAGGTGGTTGTAGGTAATGTCATGGCCATTGTACATGCAGCCTCCAATCTTATTTTGCCATATTTTGCACTTAAGGAGAGTACTCCTTTACAAGCTCTATAGGTTTGTTCGGGGAAAAAGTTTTTTGCTAACAAACGTGCTATCACCTCCCGGGTGTTGATGCCTATCTTTTCTCCCTGACCTAAGAAGTAGTCGGCATCCCAGCCCATGGTTTCTTTGTATTTCCGGTGGTTCTGCGGCATGTGTTCCTCCCTGGTTGTGTAACCGTTTCGGCGTATATCTCTGCGATGCAGGGCAATCCGTTGCATATCAAGAAAAACTTCTACCTCCCATGCATCATACACCAACTGAACATGTTTTCCAACATGGATATAGGGAACACTGTATTGATGCATATCTTCCCCCAGCAATACATGATAATTGTGTTGTACTTTTGCTTTGGTACGATGCCGAACAATAAAATCCATTGCCGGAAGAGGTTTTAGAAGATGCTGTTCTTCCCTGTAAAACAACTCATCGCGAGAGTGACCTGCACGCTGCATTGGAGTTGTATTATGCACCTCCAGGCATTCCATAACAGCCGCGTTGGCACTTTCAACAGAAAAGAACTCCCGGTTGCGCAATGGTGCATAGATACGCTGATAGGTTGTGCTCACCTGCTTTTCCACGCTGGCTTTGTCACGTGGCCTGGATACCCGGGTAGCCAATAAACTGGTATTGTAATATACCGAGAACTGCTCGGCAAGTTCATTAAAGGTGGGCTCGTATCGGTTACTTTTGAGAACAAACTGCTTCATATTATCACTCAGGATAGCGCAGGGTACACCTCCAAAATACTTCAGACACTCAGCTAAGGCTGTGTACAAATAGTATCCGGTGGCATTCTCAAGTACCTGAACAAAGCTCTTTCCGCTAAAGGGTAGGACACACACCAGAACAGGATGTTCGTGCTTGACACCGGTAAGGGGATTGGTAACAGGGAAAGTTTTACCCGCAAAATCAACCTGTAATTTATCTGCAGGCTGATGATCAAGATGCATCACTACTTTTTGCAGGCGTGATTGTTTGGATAAGCGTTCACAAAACTGACTGTACTCATATCCCTGAGGGTGTACTTTGTGATACTCTTGCCATAAAAGCTTACGGGTAACACCGGTACGTTTCAGCTCTTTGCGCACATAATCCACCTGAGAATCGAAAATGCTTGCCCGCGTATCCTCCTTCACCCTGATTGCTTGTTCAGGATAAACAAACTTGGCCAAATCAGTATCGTTCAGCAGGAGCAACTGGCTCAGGGTAAGCCCACAAAGTTTAAAACGATGTGCGTATTGATCAACGGTATTACGGCTAACACCTAACTGACGTGCAGCCTCTCGCTTGGAGCGACCCTCCTCTAATAATTGAAGAATTCTTCTGACTTGTAACATTGTTAATACTTTATTTGCCATATCTTTTTATTCTCAAAGATACCAGGGTGTTACAAATCTACCATGGCGTTTTTTAACAAATGGCTCACTTTGCCGGAATCGGAATCGCCCTCTTAGTGTTTGCTTAACAAATGGCTCACTTTGTGCCGGAATGACAGCCCCAAATAACGACAACATAAACCAAAAAAAACAACTTCAAATCTTAACAAATGGCTCACTTTAAACCGGAACGGTGGCTCAGTTTGATTCGGAATGAGTGGCTCAGTTTAGTCCGGAATATTCATTTGGGAGGGGATTCGAAAAGAAAAAAACATGATTAGTTAGTAAAGAATAATTAATTTTGTAAACATTTAATTTTATGGACATTCCCAAAGATTTATTAAACAAGGAATTTCTTTCTCAATTTAAGACAGAGGAAGATGTAAGTAAATTTCTCACGGATTTGCATGCTCGTGTGTTAGAGCAAATGCTTGAAGGAGAAATGGACTCTCATTTAGGCTACCAGAAGCACTCAATAGAGGGCAATAACTCAGGTAACTCCCGCAATGGGAAGTATCCCAAGAAGATCCAAACTCATTATGGAGAGTCGGTAATAGAAGTTCCCCGTGACCGAGAAGGAGAGTTTGAGCCCCTTGCTGTTCCCAAGCATCAAAGCAGAGGTTTATCTATTGAAAAACTGGTTATTTCTCTTTATGCCAAAGGGATGAGTGTGTCGGATATAGAAGAAGAAATGAAGGAGATATATGGCATTAGCTTATCAACTTCAGCTATATCCATAATAACCAACAAAGTTACTCAAGCAGCCATAGAATGGCAGAACAGACCCCTGGAGAGTCTTTACCTGATTGTTTGGATGGACGGTATTGTATTCAAAGTCCGTGATCAGGGTAAAGTGGTAAACAAAACTGTTTACCTTTGTGTAGGACTAAACAAAGAGGGCTTCAAAGAAGTATTGGGTATGTGGGTTGGTAAAACCGAGAGTTCCAGCTTCTGGTTGGGTGTGCTTACTGATTTAAAGGCTCGTGGAGTAGAAGATGTGTTGGTAACAGTAACCGATAATCTGAATGGATTTACCGATTCAATTAAATCAGTTTTTCCCAATGCAACTACTCAAATCTGTGTAGTACATCAGATTCGAAACTCATGCAGATATGTTGTTTGGAAAGAAAAGAAAGAATTTACTTCCGATTTGAAGAACATCTATAATGCTCCCACCAAGGAGGTTGCTGCTCTGGAACTTGACTTGTTTGAGCAAAAATGGGGCAGGAAATATCCCTATGCTATCCGTTCCTGGCGGGTGAATTGGGATGAGTTGACCGCTTTTTTTGACTTTCCAGTGGAAATCAGAAAGATTATTTACACCACCAATCTGATTGAAAATCTGAATGGTAAAATCAGAAAATACACGAAAAATAAACTTTCATTCCCAAATGATGATGCCCTGAAAAAGGCGGTATATCTTTCAATCTCTGAAATTGAAAAAAGTTGGAATCAACCTATTTGGAACTGGGGATTGATTTTTAATCAATTTCTCACTATATTTGAAAACAGGATTCAAGTTTAAAACCTGAACCCTGTAGTTTGGAGTTTACACAAAATTTTGGATAGTCCCAAAATAAAATAATTGTTTATGGAAAACAAAAACTCAA
>JAJTBP010000321.1 GCA_021286825.1 Marinilabiliales bacterium
TGTCATGAAAATGACCGATGCCGTGATTGGCGGCGAAGGGAATGGCGGCATCATCTATCCGGAAAGTCATTATGGCCGGGATGCGCTGGTGGGTATGGGATTGTTTCTGACACAACTGGCCTTAAGCGGGAAAAGTTGTTCAGAATTGCGCAAGCAATATCCCGCCTATTTCATGGCCAAAAAGAAGATGGAGCTCTCTGAAAATGTGAATCTGGAAGCCATTCTGCTACAGGTCAAGGATGTTTACAAAGCATACAAAATCACGGATGTGGACGGTGTCAGAATTGACTTCGAAAAGGAGTGGGTCCACCTCCGAAAATCCAATACTGAGCCCATCATCCGGATCTACTCGGAAAGTGGATCCATGGAGCGGGCGAATGCTCTGGCAGACAGGGTCATTGACACAATCAGCGGGTTGTTGCCGAAAGCCTGATTAATTTATTGTTAATCTTCACTTTTGGGCGGGCAGCCAATGCGGATTCCTATCTATTTTTGCATCCTGCCGGGCGGTCCCGGAACCGTTTTTACACAATGATTTAGCATCGGTTGAACAAGTCTTCAGACGAAGCAGACATTGGGTTTCCGGACTGACTGAAGCCAGTACGCGGCGTTTGAGCCGTTGAAATTTAGTTATACAACAAAACCATTAATTTTTTCTCGAATGAAAGTTACAGTAGTAGGAGCAGGCAACGTAGGTGCCACATGTGCTGATGTTCTGGCATCGCGCGAAGTTGTCAACGAAGTAATCCTTCTGGACATCAAGGAAGGTATTGCCGAAGGGAAGGCATTGGATATTTGGCAAAAGGCTCCCATCAACAGCTATGACACCAAGACCATTGGTGTGACGAATGATTATGCTGCCACTGCCAACTCAGACGTTGTTGTCATTACTTCCGGTCTGCCGCGTAAACCCGGCATGAGCAGGGATGACCTGATTCAGGTCAATGCTGGGATCGTCAAGTCTGTTACCGAGAATATCGTCAAATATTCACCGGATACCATTCTTGTCATTGTTTCCAATCCCTTGGATGTCATGACCTATCAGGCACACACTACCTCCGGTTTCCCGCGCGAAAGGGTACTTGGAATGGCAGGTATTCTGGATACTGCCCGTTACAGGGCATTCCTTTCAGACGAGTTGAATATCTCACAGAAAGAGATTACTGCCATGTTGCTGGGTGGTCACGGAGATACCATGGTTCCGTTGACCCGTTATACCACGGTAGGCGGTATTCCTGTTACCGAATTGGTTTCTCCCGAAAGACTCGAGGCCATCGTTCAACGCACGAAAGTGGGTGGTGGTGAGTTGGTTAAGTTGATGGGCACTTCAGCCTGGTATGCCCCGGGTGCTGCCGCAGCACAGATGGTGGAAGCCATTGTGAAGGATCAGCGTCGCATCTTCCCGGTATGTATCCAGTTACAGGGTGAATACGGCATCGACAACTGTTACCTGGGTGTACCGGTCGTTTTGGGCAAGCATGGTGTGGAAAAGATCTTCGAACTGCAATTGAACGATCAGGAGGCCGATATGATGAAAGTGAGTGAAGGCCACGTTCGTGAAGTGATGAATGTTCTGGATGATCTGAACAAACAATAAAAGATAAGAATCCGGCTTCGGCCGGATTTTTTTTTGCCTTTCTTTTTTCGGCTGAATCATCGGTCTGCGATCCCGGCCTGGGTAAGGACGAGTGGCTGGGTCCGATTTGCCGGTATCCCCTTGTTCTTCAGCCCATGATCCATGCCTGGACCATGTAAGTTGCACAACCTGCCAGATAACCCAGCAGGGCAAACAGGCTGATCTTCTTCATGTACCAGAAGAAATCAATCTTTTCCATTCCCATGGCTGCCACGCCCGCAGCTGACCCAATGATTAAAATGCTCCCCCCCGTTCCGGCCGCATAGGCCAGAAATTCCCAAAAATAATGGTCTGTCGGAAAGACAGATAGCTTATACATCCCTTGTGCTGCTGCCACCAAAGGTACATTGTCGACCACGGAGGAGAGCAATCCGATGAGGATGACAATCACTTGCTGGCTTTTGATGGTTTTATCCATCCAGTTGGCCGTCATTTGCAATAAACCTGTGGATTGCAAGGCTGCAATACAGATCAGTATGCCGAGAAAAAAGAGGATGCTGGGCAGATCGATGCGTTGCAGCGCTTGAGAAACTGAATAGACGCTGCGTGTCCGGCTCTCCTTTTTTCGGTGCATTAGCTCGGTGAGAATCCAAAGTAGTCCAAGTCCGAAGAGAATTCCCATGTAGGGTGGCAGATGAGTGATCGTCTTGAATATGGGCACCATGACAAGGGAAAGAATCCCGGTAGTAAAAATGACAAGTTTGTTTCTTTCTGTAATATCCGGGTTTGCAGTGGAAAGTTTTGGTGGAGTTCCTATTTCCCCTTTTAATACGAATGACAGATAGATCAAGGGAACCAAAAGGCAAATCAAGCTTGGAAGAAGCAATTTCATCATGATGTTGGCCGATGTGATCTGGCCACCCATCCAGAGCATGGTAGTGGTCACATCCCCAATGGGTGTCCAGGCACCTCCGGCATTGGCCGCGATTACAACAATTCCGGCAAAGAATACTCTTTCTTTTTCGTTATTGATCAATTTTCTCAGGAGTGAGACAATGACAATGGTGGTGGTAAGATTGTCCAAAACCGCGGAGAGAAAAAAAGTGATAAAGGCGATCATCCATAGCAACAACCTTTTGTCCCTTTGTCGGATTCTGGTGGTGATGATATCAAAACCTTCGTGTCGGTCAATCAGTTCCACGATGGTCATGGCTCCCATCAGGAAAAAGAGGATGCCGGATACATCACTTAGGTGAACCGCAAGTTCCTCGGAGACAATCTCTTTGTTTTCAGCGAACAGGATAAAGACCATCCAGCACAGTACTCCGGTAACCAAAGCGATAGCCGATTTGTTAATCTTGTGTTTGCTTTCGAAGGCAATGGCTCCATAGCCGATGACAAAAATGAGGAGGATGATCTGATTCATGAGATAAAGTCTGATAAAGCTTCGAATGTTGTTAAGAAAGCAGTGCAAAAGAACAAAGTGTCAAATGTAAACCAAATATTGCTTATCCTTAAACGGAGGATGGCTAAAAAGAACTATTTTGCGGAGACAATCGGTAAAGAGATGGACAAGATGAATCAGAAGTGGACCCTTCGGATGACAACCGTACTTCTGGACGAGGGCAGTTGCCACTTGCTCGTTGAGGCCCATTTTCCAGGTTTGGACAATTGTTGGTGGGTGGTGGATACCGGAGCTGCCTTGAGTGTCCTGGACAAATCATTGGCAGGCTTTCTGAATGGTGGTGAAACGACAGGATCTATGGCTACCGGCTTAGGGAAAGACCCAGTTGCCACGACCAAAGGCATACTGGATTGTTTCTGTTTGGACGGTCATAAACTAGACCCATTGGAGGTAGTGGTGGTCGATCTGCATCACATCAATGCGGAATATGCCCGATACACCGACAAAAGGGTGGCCGGACTTTTGGGCAGTGATTTTTTTCTGAGAGAGCATGCCATTCTTGACTGTTCTTCAGGAACCATCCATATCAGACAGGGATCGGGG
>JAJTBP010000015.1 GCA_021286825.1 Marinilabiliales bacterium
TTGTGCCCTTCAGTCCGCTGGGAAAGGGCTTCCTCACCGGCACCATCGACCATCAGACCACCTTCGACGCGCAGGATTTTCGAAGCACCGTACCGCGACTGGCCGCCGAATTCCGGGTGGCCAATCTGCGACTGGTGGAATTGGTCAGGCAATTTGCTGCCGATAAAGGGGCAACCCCGGCTCAGATCGCCTTGGCCTGGCTACTGGCCGTCAAGCCGTGGATTGTTCCCATTCCCGGAACGACCAAAATGGAGCGGATGCTGGAGAACATGGGAGCCCTGCAGGTTGTCCTGAGCGACGATGAAAGAGACCAGTTGGGTGCGGCCGCTGCTGCGATTCCGACCCGTGGAGCGCGCTATTCCGAGGCCAATGCCAGGCTGATCAACCGCTGAAGCCATTTCGCCTGGCATAGGTGAAGGGCGCGGCGGCATATCCTCCAGTGTTCATCATTCCGTCCGATTTTTCCGCCAATGGCGGATCGCTGCTGCTTCATTACGGATCCATGGGTTCATCAGAATCGATCTGCAGAGAGTTGAGATCCGGGAAAAATTCGGCCTCGGTCTCGGTCAGACGTTTGCCGACCCGGTAGGGAGAATAGCCCAGTTCCCGTTTGCAACGATCCTGCATGCCCTGTGAGGTGATGTAGCCACTCTGAAACTTATCGGATGAGACGAGACAGGGCTTCTCGAAGGGGATACTATATCTGAAAATCAATCGGTTGCAATTTCTGATGTTGGTGGTGGTATGTCGGGCATGGGGTTCCATGAGGATGGCATTTTCGGGCACCCCAAGCGTCCGGACCATGTATTTTTTCATCTCTTCCGCCTCAGCAAAGGGGGTCTTGTACGGATGCACCCTTCCTCCTGAGACCATCAGAAAGGGGGCCAACCCCTGCCGCCAGGAAGCCACGGCAATCCGGCATCGGATCATCCCAATGGCACTCAGCGCTTCACCAACCACTTCCGGGCCCTGACCGGGGACCAAAATCAGGGAATAGGGATATTTTTTCCAGTCAAGGGTCTTGATTCGGTCGATGGCCGCTTTGTTGCAACCCTCCTCCATCGGCTCGAAATCGGCGATGCGGTTCCTGTCATTGAATTCGATCATGCGCAGGGCAAAATCGAGTGTTGGCTTGAAAAAAAGCTGCTCCTCCCGCTCTTCTCTCTTGTTGAGGTAGGCACAGGTGTAGAGGATCTTGGGATAGATGGCCTCCCTCGTGTTGAAACAGATGGAGTCGATGTCGGGCGAGTTGGGTTTTTTGCCGCCCGCATACACCTCTATCGCATAGTTGACCGCTCCGGCCTCCGTCTCCCACACCCTGCGCAACATCTCGGGAATGGGTAGACTCGCAAATCGGATGTAGCATCCGGAAGGAATCAGATGATCGGAGACCAGTTTGTAAAGCGGCGATCCCGGCAGACATTTCTTCGCAAGAATCTCTCCGGCGACGGCCACTTCCTCCGGGGAGAAGCGGATGGCGCGGAGATAACAGCGAAAGGAATCCTGACAACTTTCCAGTGCACTTTCAATGGCCGCTTTCCTGGACCGGGTAAGAGCGGTTAACGTCGGATCGCTATCCAGTTCTTTTTTGACATCGGGCAACTTTTCGAGCAAGGTGAGCAGGTAATAGTTTTGGCGCTGCACAAAGCTGTCTGCCCGGATGAACCGGTATTTCGACTGGGGCTGACCAAAGGATGTCAGGGTGACGACCAGTAAAGCGCTGAATATCAGAATATTGTATAATTGCTTGATTTTCATTAGGTTGTGATTTTGTGTGATTCCTTTTACTGTTGGTTGTCGATGGGTGACCAGATCCTGACCGCCTGACCGGTCATTGGGAAGCGGAGTTGGTTGTCAGAAACGGTGCAGCGATCCCCTGACAGGAGGTCACGGTAAGTTTGACCCTCCTGGAGTTGTTTGATTTTGCAGAAGACAGGGTTTTTGTTCATGTTTTCATTGACCACGAGGAAGGTGGCCTTTTTCCCGGTTTGTTTGGCCAGGATCCGCACCGGCATATCGAAGGAGTTGTAGCTCTCTTCGATCTCGGGCTTGGGTTGGCGGCGGGCATCCCTGCAACTGAGGATTTCCCGTTGATCGGCAATCTCCCGGATGCTTGCCAGGAAGGATTTCCAAAAGGGTTGGCTCTTGTCGAGGGTTGTCGTGCCCCAGTAATTGATACCCCTGGCTCCGTTGACGATGGCATCGAAAGCCATGAATCGGGTCTCGCTGGCAGTGGGAAGCCTTAAGGTGCTGTCGTACTTCTGGGAATAGGTTTTGAAAAGGTCGGCCCAGGCAAAGGCCTGCAACACCATCCAGACCGGTTTCCCCGGAGCGGCTTCCCGCATGCGCCGCGTATAGGCACCCACGCTGGCCATCGACCTGTCGACAAGGTCTGAATGGCCGATCTTGTATTCGGGAACCGGGTAGATGTCACAGCCCGTCACATCGGCTGCCTGGTTGTACAGGGCCAACTGTTCGATGCGGTTACGGGGCGCATGGTTCATCAGGACAGGGTGACGCGGATCGAGGATCTTCATCATCTGGTATCCCCGTCTCAGTCCGTGTGCCACTGCGACGGAGTTGGCGGCTGTGGCTTCCATGTCCAGTTCTGGATGGGGCGGCTTTTTGCCCAGAGCGGTCCAAAGGGAGTCAGCCATCATTTGTCCGTGCGCAAAGTCCCCCTGCTCATAACACCTCTTGATGGATTGGATGGTGGCCATGCCGGAATGGATCCGGCTGCTCTCCTGTCTCTCCGATACGGCCTCCTTCAACAACTTGGGCTCTTTTTCGGCACGATAATCCCAGGCCTTGGTCCAGACATTCCAGAGGGCTTCATCCGGAACTTCCCACACCGAAAGTGCGGGGTGACCGGCGTAGAGACGGATCATGGTTTTGAGCCTGGCGGCCTTTTTTTCGGCATTGACGCTCAGGTCAAAGTCTCCGGTAATCCAGCAACAGAGACCCATTTGTGCCGCACGGTCCAGGTTTTTCTTTGTAGCAACCGAATCCTGAAGGGGAACCTGTATCAGATTGAACCCGGCCGCGGCCACCTGTTTCAATTCTTCCTCCTTTTGCGGAAATTCATAGGTTCCGATCATGAAGGTTCGCTTTCCATTCAGAATGGCCATACCATCCTTGTCAAACCGGATGGGCTGACCCACTGCTGAATAGAAACCAAGGGTTAGGAGGAGCAGAAGAACTCCTGTCAGTTTCGTTTGCATGGGAGTAGTCTTTGATAGTTGATAGTTATCGCACGCGGTCTTGGAGCGAACTTCCCGTGACAGGGATCTATCGGCTGTACTCCGGATCATCCGGAAGGGGATCGGTCATGGCAACAGGAGACCGAGGCAGGGAGATGTCGTAGTCAGCAGGATTTCGCTCGTTGAATTCGCATCCGAAGTTAAACTATTTTTGGTCGATTCGAACCATGCGATGGATTCAAACCGATGAGAATCCTTGATTCGGCTGTGAAATCAACCCTCCTTTTTTGTAAAATTGTATCGGTCCAATGACAACCAAACAAATGCTACCATGAAAACCATCGTCACTTTGCTTTTGATGTGGGTTGTGGTTGCCCTGCAGGCGCAAACCATCATCCCGCTTTATCCCCATCAGATCCCCAATTCGCTTCCGTATGCGATGAAAGAGGTCACCATGGAAAACAAGGGTACCTTCCTGGGATACCGAAACATCTCTCAGCCCACACTCAACCTCTACCTTCCGGATCCGGCCAAGGCCACCGGTGTGGCTGTCATCATCTGTCCCGGAGGCGGGTACGGCATGGAAAGTTATCGGCTGGAAGGGACGCAGATCGCCGAGAATTACATGCAGAATGGCATTGCGGCCTTTATTCTCAAATACAGGCTTCCGAGTGATTCCATCATGGCAGACAAGAGCATAGGTCCGCTGCAGGATGCCCAGCAAGCGATCCTTACCGTCAGAAACAGGGCCAAAGAGTGGGGAATCCGACCGGATGCCATTGGTATCATGGGTTTCTCGGCAGGAGGTCATCTGGCCAGCACGGCCGGCACCCATTTCGGGAAATCCTATGTTCCGAATGAAGCAAATGTGAGCCTCCGCCCCGATTTTCTGGTCTTGATCTATCCCGTCATCAGCATGACCGAGGAGCTGACCCACAAGGGATCCCGCAACAACCTGCTGGGGGCCAATCCGACCATGGAGCAGATCAACCTATTCTCCAATGAGTTGCAGGTCAGCGACAAAACACCTCCCACCTGGATCACCCATACGGGCGATGACAAAGCGGTTCCGGTAGAGAACAGCATCCGGTTCTATCAGGCACTGGTCAAAAACAATGTGCCCGCAGAGATGCACCTCTTTCCCTTTGGCAACCATGGTTTCGTGCTGAAACAGAAGACAGGGGAGTGGATGGCACCGCTGATCAAATGGATCGGCGGACTATCACCCGTCCCCGCGGCGGCAAAGTAAGCCCTGCGATCCCCGGAAGGGGAAAAGCATTGAAAGGTGGCCACAAATTGCCATGATGGGGTAAAATGAATTCATTTTTCTCGTCAAAGCGGACAACCACCCAAAGAAGGTTGTCCATTCGATCTTGTGGATACCAAAAATTGGTATCTTTGAAAAAAATCATACCATGGCCAAGAATACTTCCATTTTGTTGGGCGATTATTTTGAAGATTTCATCCAACAGCAACTCAAGTCGGGTCGTTATTCATCTGCTAGTGAGGTAGTTCGTGCCGCTTTGCGGATGTTTGAACAGGAGGAATCGAAAAGAGCAGAACTGGTTGAAGAACTTAAAAAGGGCGAAAGGTCAGGATTCATGGAAGATTTTGATCGGGATGCCTTCTTGAAGGATTTACATGGCAAGCATTTGAATCCATGAAATACAAGATCAGTAAGGCTGCATCAAAAGACCTTGAAAAGATCTGGCTATTCACTTTGGAGAACTGGTCTGCCGAGCAAGCGGACAGGTATCTTCAACTGATCTTTGATGAAATTGAGTATTTGTCGGGTAAGCCAGAAGCCGGAGTGGACTTTGGACAGGTAAGGAAGGGATATTTCCGTTCCAGGGTTAAATCTCATTTCATTTTTTACCGAATCAACAGTCAACTGAAGCAGCTGGAGGTGATCCGAATCATGCATCAGCAAATGGACATCGAAAATCGGCTCTGGGAATAACAGGGAATGTTTTTCTCAAGAGATGAATGGGAAAATGAGCCGAAGATCGATCGCTTTCTTATCCTGACCATCATGCAGGGCTATCCGAAACAGAGTTTTCCCGACTTTTCACCATTCGGCAAAGTAAGCCCTGCGATCCCCGGAAGGGGAAGAAAAAACTTCTGTTAGCGAATGTTGTGGTAATAACCGGCCGTGATTTGGTCCAGCACCCGGCTGGTACGTGCGGCTGATTCACCGGTGCTGACGCAAGCTCCTTCGCCGCGCAAGGCCTGCACCACCTGTTCGACGAGGTGGTGGGAGATGTTTTCGGGATTGGCAAAGGTAAACCGGGAGGTCCGGTCGGCCCTTGTGAGTTCCACTTCGCCCTGTCTGAAACAGGAGAATCGGATGCGACCTTCGGTTCCGGTGATCTCGATCAGGTCCTCTTCCGCATCTTTCGGCCCCACAAAGCACCAGCTGCCATGTCCCGCCACGCCGGAAGCAAACCGGAAAGTTGCGGTTACGGTATCCTCCGCTTCATAGTAACCGGCTCTGTTCACGGCAGTTCCATGAACCTCAGCGATCGGTCCGAAGAGAAAATCGAGATAGTCGAACTGGTGTGAGGCCAGATCAAAGAAATGGCCACCGCCACTGATGGCTGGCTGGGTATGCCAAGTCTGCTGTTCCGGGTACTTGTCGCGCTCACCGTAGGCCAGATGGAGTTTGACCAGCACGTTGAGGGGTTGGCCGATCTCCCCGTTCCCAACCAATTCCCTGACCCGCAGGAAGGCTGGCAGGGTTCGGCGGTAGTAGGCTACAAAAAGAGGCATGCCGGTCTCTTCCGAAGTTTTCAGCATCTCCAGACATTCTGCATGGTTGCGGGCCATTGGTTTCTCGACGTAGACCGGTTTGCCTGCACGCATGGCGGCAATGGCATAGGCAGCGTGGGTATCGGGTGGTGTCGCGACATAGACCGCGTTCACCGCGCTGTCGCGGATGAGTTCTGCGGCATCGCTGTACCATTTGGCCACCTGGTGACGGGCTGCATAATCGGCGGCTTTTTGTGCATCGCGGCGCATCACGGCCACGCGTGAAGAGTGGGGGACCTTGTCGAATGCCGGTCCGCTCTTCTTTTCTGTCACATCACCGCAACCGATGATGCCCCATCGGACCTCGTCGATTTTTTTCATTTCAGAAGTTGTGAATTTCGGTTGCCAATGAATTCTGTAAAAGCATCAGTTGCTGAATGGCCAGACGAGCCACCAGGTGAGCCCCTTCCGGGGATAGATGGGTGTCATCTTTCCGGCCCTCGGGAAACCTGGAGGTTGGGGCCGTCCACAAATAGAGTTTTTTGGCCGGTTCCTCTCCGATGGCGGTGATGGCTCCTGCCGTGAGCTGTTGCAGGTCGATGAGCGGTACCTGAAGCGCCGCCGCCACCTCTCTTGTGACGGGCGGATAGCTGCCATGGGTATCCACCAGCAGACCGTTTTCAAATTTCCTGCGAACGATGGAGGTGAAGAGGATCGGTATGGCCCCCTTTTCTCTTGCCTCCCGCACAAAACGCCCGAGGTTGTGGCGGTAGGTGGTGTTGGGTTCGGCGTATCGGGTGGTATCCTGGATCTTGGCGTCGTTGTGGCCGAACTGGATGAAGACATAATTACCCGGTTGCAGGGAGTCGGTGATGGCCTTCCAGCGCCCTTCGCTTAGGAAGCTTTTGGTGCTTCTGCCATTGACGGCACGGTTTTTCACCGTCACGCGGGTGGAGAGAAAATCGGGAAGGGCCTGGCACCATCCCGTTTCGGGCGCTACTTCCGGTTTCTTGTCGGCCATGGTGGAGTCGCCTATGGTGAAGACCACAATCTTTGCGGGAGTGGTGGTTTGTGCCTGGGACGTGAGACAGAGGCCCATGCAGAGGAACAGCATGGGTAAGCATTTGCGTGTTTTCATGGGATGTTCATGTGAGCATTGAGTGGTTGTGCCGGATGGGTACAACCTTTCCCAAAGGTACATTTTTGATCCGTTGATTGGGAAGATGTCGTCAGGAAATGCCGTGTATTCACTGAAGATTGAAAAGTTTGCCTTAGATTTGTGGCAACCAACCCGCTCAAAGGCCATGAAACGAAACGTCATCCTGCTATCCGGAATCTTGATCACCCTCGTGATGATGCTCTCCTGTTCCAACGAACCCAAATATTTGACTTCCGGTAGATGGAGAGGCGTTTTTCAAGCCAATGGCCATGAATTCCCATTTGTTTTTCAGGTTTCGGGGGATCGCCCCCAGGAGGCATTGGTGGAACTGATCAACGGGGAGGAGCGGTTTCAACTGAAGGGCATCCGTTACAGCGGGGATTCGGTGACCATCCCGGTCGATCTCTTTGATGCGGCTTTCGTTGGCAAGAGCGACGGTTATCATCTTCAGGGCCGTTTCAGAAAGCTGGCGACCGAAAAACCCGATCCAGGCATCCCCTTTGTGGCCGATGCCGGTGACTTGCCGCGTTTCCCGGAGGGTGCCGCACCAGCTGGTTCGCTGGATGGCAGTTGGGACCTGCTGATGGGTGAAGAGAAACCGGAAGCTACGGTCGGCAATTTTGTGCAGAAGGGGAGCAAGGTTACCGGATCGATCCTGACCAACACCGGTGATTTCCGCTACCTGGAAGGGGTGGTGCAGGGCAGTCAGTTCATGCTGTCGGCATTCAGCGGATCCTCACCCTATCTCCTGACCGGAAAGTTTGAATCCGATTCACTCTTTACCGGTGAGTTCATCACTGCCCGAAAAATGACCAAGCTGACCGCCAAACGTAATCCCAAGGCGGCGCTGCAGGATCCCTACAGCTTTTCGAAGCTGAAGGAGGGGGCTCCATCCGTTCAGTTTTCCTTTCCCAATCTGAAAAATGAGCAAGTTTCGCTTGCCGATCCCCGGTACAAAGGGAAAGTGGTGTTGGTCACGGTGATGGGCAGTTGGTGTCCCAACTGTATGGATGAGGCAGCTTTCCTGGCTCCGTGGTACAAAGCCAACAGGGACCGTGGCGTAGAGATCATCGGATTGGCTTTCGAGCGAAAGAATGATTTTGCCTTCGCTCAGAAGGTATTGACCCGTTTGAAGGAACGGTTTGACATTCAGTATGAATTGTTGTTTGCCGGACTTGCAGGAACGGACAATGCCTCCAAAGCATTGCCGGCACTCACCGGCATCGCCGCCTTCCCGTCCACCCTTTTCATCGACAAGAAGGGGCAGGTCCGGAAGGTACACACCGGCTTCAGCGGACCGGCAACAGGCCGCTATTACACCGCCTTCCAGGAGGAGTTCAATGCCCTGGTGGATACTCTTTTGAAGGAATAACCCGCAAAAAGGGTAGAAAAAATACCCAATGGAAGGTATTTCCTGGAAATTTCATCTCCTGCATCTTTGCATGGTAACAACAACGAGATGAAAACCACTTTAGCCAATCAGCCATTGACACAGGATCGGGCCCCCCTCTCCGGCGGAAGCCAGACAATTTGCTGGTATGGCATGACGGGATTCCGAATGCGAATGTGTTGTTGTTGATTCATTTCGAGCATTTTCCACCTTTCCTTATTTGACCTGAAGCATCCGCAGAACCGGATGAAAGATTCCTTCTGCGGATTTGTTTTGCTACCACAAAAATCAAATACTTAAAATCACTACGTTATGTCTGAGCAAAAATTACATTTCGAAACGCTGCAATTGCATGCAGGACAAGAGGTTGACAAAACCACCAATTCGAGGGCCGTTCCGATTTACCAAACGACCTCCTATGTTTTCAACAATGCGGAACATGCAGCCAATCTCTTTGGGCTGAAGGAATTTGGCAACATTTACACCCGTTTGATGCATCCGACCACGGATGTCTTTGAAAAGCGGATCGCAGCTTTGGAGGGGGGTGTAGCCGCATTGGCCACCTCTTCCGGACAGTCGGCACAATTTCTGGCCTTGACCAACATTTTGCAAGCGGGTGACAATTTTGTCTCAACCTCATTCGTCTATGGCGGAACCTACAACCAATTCAAGGTGCAGTTCAAACGGTTGGGCATTCAGGTCAAATTTGTAAACGGCGACAATCCCGAGGACTTTGACAAGGCGGTGGATGGCCAGACAAAAGCCATCTATTTGGAAACCATTGGCAATCCCGAATTCAATGTGCCGGATTTTGAAGCCATCGCAGCGGTAGCCAAAAAACACGACATCCCGCTGATCGTTGACAACACTTTCGGGGCGGGTGGCTATCTCTTCAAACCGCTGGAACATGGGGCCAACATCGTGGTGGAATCGGCCACCAAGTGGATCGGTGGTCATGGAACGAGTATCGGGGGTGTCATCGTGGATGGAGGCAACTTCAACTGGGGTAACGGGAAATATCCCCAGTTTACGGAGCCATCTGAAGGGTATCACGGACTCGTCTTCTGGGATGTCTTTGGCAGCAGCGGTCCGTTCGGCAACATTGCCTTCATCATTCGGGCACGGGTGGAAGGGCTGCGAGACTATGGCACGGCACTCAGTCCGTTCAATGCTTTCCTGCTGTTGCAAGGACTCGAGACCCTTTCGCTACGTGTCGAGCGACATGTCAAGAACGCACAGGCACTGGCCGAATGGTTGTCGGCCCATGGCCAGGTGAAGAAGGTGAACTACCCGGGATTGCCCACAAGCGCCTACCATACGCTGGCCAAGAAATATCTGAAATCCGGTTTCGGCGGGGTACTCTCGTTCCACATCAAAGGGGGAACCGAAGCAGCCGATACCTTCATCAACAGTCTGCAGCTCGTCAGCCATCTCGCCAACGTCGGCGATGCCAAGACGCTCATCATCCATCCGGCCTCCACGACGCATCAGCAATTGTCGGCCGAGGAGCAGGCTGCCAGCGGGGTGGTCCCCGGATTGATCCGGCTCTCGGTGGGTATTGAGCATGTGGAGGACATCATCGCAGATCTTTCGCAGGCTTTTGAAAAGGTAAAACACCTTGCCTAAGCCCAGTGATTCCAATCTGCCGGGAAACCCGCCATCATTCAATCCCGGCAGTTGGAATCCTTCCAAAAATTTTTTCCAATGATGATTGTTTCATTTAGTTTGTCTGGTTAAGTTGATGAGTAGTTGATTGTGGGAAGGAGGTTGTTCGGTTTTCCGGACAGCCTTCGACCTTTTTTGGGGTCCAGTCAAGGCTATGGAAAAGGGTGTGGATCAGTTAATTATTTAGAATGCCGACAAGGGATTTTTCATGGGAACGGTACCAGAAGCGGATATGGGGATGAAATTTTGAATCCGCATCACTGAAAAATTTCATTGTGACCTATGCAATTAATCAGTTTAATGTACACTAAATCGGTCGACAAAATAGATAATATTGTCATGCTGAACAAAAGGCATGATGTATGGAAATCCATAAGATTACCGTTCAAGGAGGATTTGGAAAGGATGGAAAGTCGGAGAAAGTCGAGGCTTTTGATCTCCGAATGGGGGATATTGTCAGCATCGTGGGTCCTACCGGATGCGGTAAGACCACATTGATCAATGACATTGAACTGTTTGCTAACCAGAATACCCCCTCACGGAGGCGGATCCTGATCAACGATGAACCCGTACCCGATGACTTTTCTTTTGATCCTTCGCGACATCCGATTGCCTTGATCTCGCAACACACCAATTTTCTGAGTGACCTGCCGGTAGGTGAGTTTCTGAAGATTCATGCGACCGTGAGAGGGGCATCCAATTTGGAATCGGTCGTTGGTGAAACGATCGGATTTGCCAATGAACTGACGGGAGAGGCGATCATCCGGGAAACCGGCATGACAGAGCTTTCGGGCGGTCAGACACGTTCTTTGCTTATTGCTGATGCAGTGATCATAGGCAATTCACCCATCATTTTGTTGGATGAAATTGAGAATGCAGGTATTCACAAGACCAAGGCGCTCGAACTGTTGAAGAACTACCGCAAGATCTTTGTATTCGTGACCCATGATCCCACGATTGCTCTCTTGTCTGATTTTAGAATCGTGATGAAGAATGGTGCGATGCAAAGGGTCATTCAATCGAATGCAGAAGAGGTTAAAACGGCAACCAAGTTGCGGGAGATTGATGACATTCTGTTGCATTACAGGGGATTGGTAAGATCTGGAGCGGAATTGAATGAGGTCTATCTGGAGAGCAAACTTGAAGGCATGACAGGCTAACGCAGGGATGTTCCTGCTGCTGAGGAGCCGGTATTTCCGGGTGAACAGGCATCCTTCCTGCTTTCATCAACATAAACCAGAGAATTCATGAAACTAGTCATTTTTGCAGGTCCCCCAACGAGTGGGAAGACAACCGTGATCCGTCAGGTCATTCGGCGGATGCTTGTCAGGCAAAGCAAGCCTGCTTTTGTCAAGATTGATGTGCTGTATGCCGATGAAGACGAGACCATGGCCAGGGAATTTGGCATCCCCACCAAGAAGATCTATTCTGGAGAGCTTTGTCCCGACCATTGCAACGTGCTGGTTTTGGATGAGCTGGTGGATTGGGCTGAACAGGTGGGTTCCGATTATCTTTTCGTGGAAACGGCCGGACTTTGTCTGCGATGCTCCCCATATGTCGAAAATGCTTTGGGGGTGGTCGTACTGGAAGCCACGAGTGGTATGAATCTTCCACGCAAAATCGGACCGATGCTTACCTTGGCTGACATCAGTGTCATCACCAAGATCGACCTCATATCACAAGCTGAGCGGGAAGTTTTTCGCTTTCGTGTGTTGGAATCTGCCCAGCAAATTACCGTGGTGGAGAGCAATGCCCTGTATGGAATTGGCATTGATCCGATCGTCAGACAGGTGGTAGCAACCCGGGATGTGGAATTTCCGATGTACCTGAGGGGTAATCCGCCCGTGGGAACCTGTACCATTTGTGTTGGGAAAAAGGAGATTGGTTCCAAAAATCATTTTGGTGTTTTGCGCACCATGGATCAGGAACTGTTCTACGTTGGTGAATAACGACTAAATACCGGAAGATGCAAAAGCGAATCTATCTGGACCATGCGGCCACCACCCCGATGGACAAACGGTTGCTGGATGTCATGCTGCCGCTTTTTGGTGCACAATTCGGCAATTCCTCCAGTCTGCATGCCTATGGGGCTGAGGCGAAGTTCATCTTGAATGATTGTCATGAACGGATTGCCGGATATTTGGGAGGAACAGCAGAGGAAGTTGTGTTCACATCCGGGGGTACCGAATCCAACAACATGGCGCTCAAAGGAGTGGCATTGGCCAACCGTCGCAGGGGCAATCACCTGATCGTCTCAGCGATCGAACATGATTCGATCCTGAACAGTTGCAAATGGTTGGAGGATCAAGGATTTTACATCAGTTACCTACCGGTCGACGGTAACGGTTTTGTGGATCCGGATGGGCTCAAAAAGGTGATCAACCAATCTACCCTGCTCGTTTCTGTGATGCATGCAAACAATGAGATAGGGACGATTCAACCCGTGGAAGAGATCGGCCGGATCTGTCGCGAAATGGGGGTCTGGTTCCATTGTGATGCTTGCCAGAGTTTTGGGAAGATACCCCTGGATGTGCAAACCGCAAACATTGACCTGCTGACCATCAATGGTCACAAAATTCATGGGCCCAAAGGAGTGGGAGCCCTCTATATCCGAAAAGGGGTGGTAATTGAGCCCCTTTTGCATGGGGGCGGGCAGGAACATGGCATGCGTTCTACCACGGAAAACCTGCCGGGTATTGCCGGATTTGCCAAGGCTGCAGGACTGTGCCTCGAGGAGATGGAGCTGGAGTCGAATCGGTTACGGAAGCTGCGTAAGAAGCTTTCCGATTTTTTGTTCGAGCACTTCGGGGATTGTTACATCAACGGAGACGAGGAGAGAAGACTGCCGGGTCATCTGAACTTTAGCTTTCAAGGATTGGAAGGGGAGACCATCCGCATCTTGCTGATGCTGGATGAAGCAGGCATCGCCGTTTCTGCGGGATCAGCCTGCTCATCCAACAGCGGGTCCCATCACGCCTCGCATGTTTTGCAGGCGATCGGACGCAATCCTTTTGAAGCCAGGGGAGGTATCCGGGTTTCTTTTGGCCGCTTTACCACCGAAGAAGAGATAGAGACATTTTGCCAGGAGCTGAAGATGGCTGTTCCGGCCATGAAGCGACTTTTCAGGTAGAAACCGGGAAGATCTGGCTTTTTCAAGCATACATCAACTGTACCAAAATTGACAAACATGATCACGAACGTTGCCGAAAAATTAGTTCCCAAACTGCCCGATCTCAATTGTGGAGCATGTGGATTCAAGAGTTGCGATGATTTTGGATTGGCTGTGCAACAGTCGGGAGTGGATCTTAAAAAGTGTATTCACATCAAACCTGCCGGCCCTGTCCAACCTGTGCAGCAAAATTGCATCAGTTGCCAGGGTGCGGAGCATCTGGGCGAGAAATTGAACTGGAAAGACAGTCTGAAGCGAGAGTTCGATTTTATTCTGGATGTTTTTGAAGGAGAACCGGGTCCCAGAGAGACCATCCTTCCTTACAACCCAACCCTTGTGAAAGATTTGGGTGTCAAAAAAGGGGATGTGATGATCGGTCGACCCATGGGCATGTCATGTGGTTGTCCGGTGACACACTGCGGTGTTGTATCGGATGTGGATGCCCGGAATGGGGTCATTTACTGGAATGTGACAGGACCGCTGAGACCCAGATCTGAAGGTTTTGTCGACATTGGCTTTTATGTCTCCCAGGCTTACGAGGGGGTGATCAAAGAGTCGAAGGAGGAGATCAAACTCGGGCGTCGCTATTGGTTTTTACCCAGGCGCTGTATGCTCCAATGGCGGCACAGTGGTTTGGTCAATGCCGTCTCCCGGATGAAAGACGGAAGTTACAAAGTTCGGATAGAGGGATTGTATATCGGGTAATTGGCTCATCCCGATGGCAATCCGCTGTTTCGCAAGAATTTATTATTTTTGAACCCAATGAGCCATTCCATATACCGATGACCCATCCAGGCGAAACAGTCGCAACGATTGCCGACAACCAGTTTCTTGCAGTGGATTCCCTGAAAAGACTTATCCGGGATGAACTGGGCTATGCCCTTGCCGGAGTTGTCCCTACCCAGGCTGCCTTGCATGAGTTGCTTAGGAGAGAACGGACAGACCTTCTGGTTTTGGATCCTGTCACGCTGGACATTGCCGATTTTTCAGAGATCAAGGCATTGTTTGACATGCAGCCTGCCATGCGGATTCTTATCCTGACCCACCAGGTTGGCAAAAATGAATTTTCTGCCCTGACCCGTTTGGGGATCAAGAACATTGCCCTGAAAAACTCAGACAAGGAGGAGTTGATGTCGGCCTTTCGGGCGACCTTGAAGGGAAAGAAATATTTCTCTGAGGAGATCATCGATCTTTACATCGACCTGAATGATCACAAGCCGGTCCTGGAAGAGACGGCAGCCTTGACCGGTTCAGAGCTGGAAATCGTGCGCATGATTGCGAACGGGATGACCACCAAGGAAATTGCCTCGACCCGTGTCATCAGTGCCCACACCGTGAGTACCCACCGTAAGAATATCTTTCGGAAAGCGGGTGTTTCCAATGCTTCCGAACTGATCATCTATGCCATCAAGGCTGGTTGGATCGACAACATCGAATATTACATCTGACGGGAATCTGTCTCTTGTCGGGCTTCTACCCTCGATAGGGTATGGGAAATCCCCTTCGTCGGGGATTGGGGGTATGAAGGAAATGTACTTACTTGCAGGCGAAAACCGGAGCTTCCTGAAGGGTGGTATCCGGTTTGTTCTTTCGCACAGGACCAGAACCCTCTGTTAGAACCCTCGTATACCAGATACACAAAATATTGAATCATGGGAAAAATTGTCGTCAACGGGAAACTTCAGGAGCAAGAGACTCCCCTGTTGCTTTCAGAATTGATCAGGCTGAACAATGTACAGAACCCCGAAATGGTATCCGTTCAGGTGAATGGAGCGTTTGTGGACAGAACCGCATTTGGTTTGACCGAACTATCGGAGGGGGATGAAGTCGACTTCCTTTATTTCATGGGAGGAGGTTCGCGATGTTGAAACCCAAAGGCTTTTCGACCAAGGTCATCCATACCCCCTTTGTTCGGGAGGATGCCAACAGGGCGCTGCATCAGCCCATCTACAGCAATGCAGCCTTCGATTTTGAATCGGCAGAACAAATGGAACTTGCTTTTCAGGGTCGGATTCCGGTTCACGCCTATTCACGGATTTCCAACCCCACGGTAGAGAACCTGGAGGCCCGTATCCGGGAGATCACCGGGGCACTGAATGTTACCGCCGTCAGCTCAGGTATGGCTGCCATATCCAATGTGATCTTGCTCCTCTCTTCCGCCGGATCCAACATCGTCGTTTCGAGACATCTTTTTGGCAACACCTTCGTCTTTTTTGAATCCACGATTCGTGATTTCGGGATTGAAGCCCGTTTTTGTGACCTGACCAATTTACAGGAGGTGGATTCACTCATGGATGACAAAACAGTAGCCCTTTTTGTGGAGACCATCACCAATCCGCAATTGGAAATAGCCGATCTTGAGGCGCTTGCCAAGGTGGCCCATGCCCGTAATGTTCCGCTTGTATCTGACTCGACACTGACACCGTTTCATGTTTTCCAAGCCGGTTCATGGGGGGTCGACATCGATGTGGTCTCCTCAACAAAGGCCCTCTCCGGTGGTGCAACCAGCATTGGCGGACTGATCATCGATTATGGAAAGTTTGATTGGAGCAAATCAGCCAAGCTCGCCCCATTGGCCAGGAAATTCGGACCAATGGCCTTTCATTACAAATTGAGAAGGGAGGTTTTCCGCAATCTGGGAGCCTGTCTCTCCCCATTTGCCGCTTATCTCCAGAGTCTTGGATTGGAGACACTGGAGGTGAGATTTACCAGAGCCGTCGAGAATTGCCGCGAGCTTTCCGATTTTCTGGCCCAGCTTCCGCAGGTAAAGCATGTCAACTATCCCGGCAGGGAAGATTCACCCTACCATGCTTTGAGCACAAAGCAATTCGGGGATTTTCCCGGGGCCATGCTCACCTTCGATCTGGCTTCGCGTGAAGCCTGCTTCAACTTCATCAACCGACTGCATGTCATTCGCAGGGCCACCAACATCTACGACAACAAATCGCTGATCATCCACCCGGCTTCGACCATCTATTGTGATTTCGATCCGGAGAAGCGGGCAAGCATTCGGGTCAGTGACACGACCTTGCGGCTATCCCCCGGCATTGAAAATGCAGAGGACCTCAAGGCAGATATTTTGCAGGCATTTGCCTGAAACGGGTTGAAAGGAACAGCCAGATGAACAGATCCCATTGACAAAAATTTCCATATGGATTTTACAGAAGATCAGATTCAGAGATACAGTCGGCACATCCTGTTGCAGGACGTGGGACCCGAAGGGCAAGAGAAGATTAGTCAGGCAAAGGTACTGATGGTCGGTGCCGGTGGCCTGGGTGCTCCGGCAGCCCTTTATCTTGCCGCTGCCGGTGTGGGAACCATCGGCATCATCGATGGAGATGTCGTCGACCTCTCCAACCTGCAAAGGCAGATCATCCATTTCACTCCCGATGTGGGAAAAGCGAAGGTGACCTCTGCCCAAGAGAAGATCAACCTGCTGAATCCGGATGTCCGCGTAGAGGTTTATCCTTATCTGCTGAATGCTTCCAATGCCCTGGAGATCATCGGCAAATATGATTTTGTAGTGGATGGTACAGATAATTTTCCGGTCAAATTCCTGATCAATGACGCCTGCGTTCTGGCAGGTAAGCCATTCTCCCACGGAGGCATCCTCCGGTTTCAGGGTCAGACGATGACCTGGCTACCGGGGCATGCTTGTTACCGGTGTGTTTTCCAGGCTCCGCCGCCACCCAATTTGGTTCCTACCTGTTCTGAAGCAGGGGTGTTGGGGGCCATTGCCGGTATGCTGGGCACCATCCAGGCTGCCGAAGCCTTGAAATTCATCACGGGTGTTGGCGAATTGTTGACCGACCGACTGCTTACTTTCGATGCCAGAAGCATGGAATTCAGGAATGTAAAGGTGAAATCCAATGCTCATTGCGGCGTGTGTGGAGAACATCCGACCATTCTTCAACCGGAGGATTATGCACAGGCTACTTGCGAATTGAAACAAACATGAACTCAACATGGGTATACCAGAAACCATTCCGGCACCGTCCGGATCACAGAAGAAATTGTCCCTGATCTGCTTTAGCGGGGATTTTGACAAACTGACCGCCACCTTTACCCTGGCGACAGGAGCAGCTGCAGTGGGTTATGAAGTAAACATCTTCTTTACCTTCTGGGGGCTGGACGCCATCAAGGTCAAACAAGGCCACGCTTTTGTCGGGAAGGGATTCCTGGGCAAGCTATTCGGATTCATGATGGGTGGTCTGAGAAATGCACCGGTCAGCCGTCTTAACTTTCTGGGCATCAGTCCGAAGATATTTCGTTACCTGATGCGGAAGAAGAATGTGGCTACTCTCGAGGAATTGGTGGAGGCAGCCAAAGAACTGCAGGTAAATTTGTACGCCTGTGAGATGGCCATGCACATCCTTGGACTGCAAAAAAGTGACTTTGTGCATGAAGTAAAGGATGTTTTAGGCGTGGCTACCTTCCTGGAATTGTCGGAAGGGGGCAGAACCCTTTTCATTTAACCCTACCCATATGGCAACCTATCAATTGGATATTACACGGGAACATTGTCCCATGACCTTTGTCAAAACCAAGATTCAATTGTCCAAACTCAACAGTGGAGATCTTCTGGAGGTATTTCTTACGGAGGGGGAACCCCTGACGAATGTTCCGAAGAGTTCCACAGAGCAGGGATACACCGTTTTGGAAGTCTCCCATGTGAAGGACAACATTCACAAGGTATTGATTCAAAAATAGTCCCATGCTAACCATCCCAAAAAGCATTCTGGAAGAGATGGCGGCTCATGCGGCCAGCGGATTGCCTGAAGAGGTATGCGGATACCTTGCTGGGCGGGACGGGAGGATCTCCCGGCTCTTTCGCATGACCAATACCGATCATAGTCCGGATCATTTTTCGTTTGATCCGTTGGAACAATTCAGCGTATATCGGCAGGCGCGGTCAGAAGAGATGGAATTGCTCGCCAATTACCACAGCCATCCACTATCACCGGCACGACCCTCCGCTGAAGACATTCGGCTCGCGTATGATCCGTCCATCCGATATTTGATTGTTTCTCTTGCCGGATCGGCACCCGACATTCGCTCCTTTCTCATCAGGGACGGCAAGGTCGAAGAAGAACCGATACAAGTGGAAGAAGGGTAGTTGTTGCCCTACGATGGATTCATTCCACCTGAGCAAAGGGCAGCTCCTGCATCAACTGATCATCGAGCAATTCCACCAGTGTGGTCTGCTCAAGCCTGCGGAAAGTGTAGTCTCGGATATCTTTGAAGACCGATTTGATCTTGCAACTCTTCTCATCGAGACAAAACTCACACGGTTGGTAAGCCTTCTCCGAAACGCAGTAAAGCAAGGCTATCGTTCCCTCGAAATATCTTACAATCTGCGCCAGGTTGATCTCTTCCGGCGGTTTGATCAGAAAATAGCCTCCGTTTTTTCCCAACTTACTTCCCACCCATCCCATCTTTTTCAGGTCGAGCAGGATATTCTCCAGGAACCTGACCGGCAGATTCTCTGTTTTGGCGATTTGGCCAATGAGGACAACACCCTTGCCATATTCCTTGGCAAGATGCTTCATGGCCAAAATGGCATATCTGGTTTTTTTGGATAACATGTTAGCCTAGTTTGCTGATTTGCTTCAATTGTTCGTGATCAAGAATTCTGATCTTTTTTCCATCCAGTTCGAGAATGCCCTCCTTTTTAAACCTCCCCAGAGTAGAGATCACATTTTCATGGGAACAGGCGGCAAATTCGGCAAGCTCCTTGCGACTGAGGTTAAATTCATAGGGAGAGTCCTGGTAAACATGCTCCCATAAGTAAAGTAAAATATTGGCGATCCGTCCGTTGACCTGATTGTGGGCAAGACTGGAATGCTGAAACATCGTCAGGGCATTTTCACACAGGGCAATCAGATAATTGGGATTGATCATCGAAGCCTGTTTGATGGCCTCAAAATCGATGTAACAGATCTCACAATCCTCTACGGCGATCACCGAAAAGATGTTGGTTGCCTTGAAGAAAAGATTGGCTCCACCCAGAAGTTTGGGTCCCTTCGTCACTGTCATGATGTACTTCTTACCGGTTTCGTAAGCATAGGTAAACTTCACGATCCCCTTGTGCAGGAAGATCAGATTACCGGATTTCCCATTTTGCTTGAAGATGGTTTCCCCTTTGGAGAATCTTACCTGAACCGATTGCTGGCGGATGAGTTCAAACTCTTCCTCCTTGAGAATCATGCAACTCAGATTTTTAAAAATGCAGGCGTTGCAATCATAAAGTTGTTTTGTCTCGTCCTTCATGTCTGAAATTATTCATTCATACGGCTAAAATATTTCATACCCAAGGCTGGAATTTCTCTTGCAAATGTACACTAAAGCAGTAGACATTGTGAATATTTTTGGATGTTATTTGTTCGTTGAAAGAATTTTTGATCTGCCAACCTGTATGCCAAGACCCCTTTGCAGCTTCTGAAAGTTGTTTGGGAAGGCGATTGACAGCGACTAAACCGTTTCGTCCGACTTTACAAAACAAGACCATTCTGATGAAAAAACGCATTTTCCTTCTTTTGCCAATGATCTTCTGCGTGGGATGGTTGCATGCCCAGACGACCAATGATCTATTGAATCTATTGATCGAAAACAAAACCATCTCTCAGGAAAAGGCCGATTCGCTGCGCGCCGATTTTTCGATTCGTCAACAGGCCTCCCTGCCCGACAAGAAGATCCGCATTGACCTGGAGATGCGCCCCCGAACCGAATACAGGAATGGTTACAGCCAGATTCCAAACGATACCACGGTGGGGACTGCCTTCGTCAACCAACGGACCCGGCTTGGTGTCAATTTTGTCTGGGACAATCGGATCGCCCTGCAATTCACCCTTCAGGATGCCCGGGTGTGGGGTAGTGTAGACCCCAGATCACAAAATGGAACCGTCAATGTGTTTGAGGCCTATGCCGAACCAACGCTCTTTCCCGGTTTCTCGATGCGCATCGGTCGTCAAAAACTGATCTACGACAACCAGCGGCTCTTCGCCGAAAACGACTGGCGGTCAACGGGTGTATCCCATGATGCCGTTGTGCTGAAATATGCCACCTCCCGTTTGACTACCGACCTGGTGCTGGCTTTTAACCAGACAAGCGAACGGCTGTTTGGTACGGGTTATTATCCATCGGGTTGGACCAACTACAAATCGCTCGGCATGAGCTTTCTGAAGTTCAACGTGACCCCCAACTGGATATTGACCTCGATGCAGACGGCCGATGGATACCAGGTTACCGGGAAGGACGAGAAGATCAATTACCGGTTTACCAACGGAGGCAGGCTGGAATATACCTCCGGGAGCCTGTACCTCACCCTCGCGGGATATTATCAATGGGGACACAACAAATCCGGACAGGTTCTGGATGCCTGGTACCTTCAACCGGAAATCAAATACAATGTGACCATGCTGTTTTCCATTCGTGCAGGGGCCGAACTCTTTAGCGGTGGCAACACCCAGTTCCCAACCGGTATGGATAAGTCATTCGTGCCCCTGTACGGTGTGGTGCATCGTTTCAACGGAAGCATGGACATCATCGGTACCTTTCCCACCGACCTGGGCGGTGCAGGTTTGGTCAATCCCTACCTCTTCCTGATACAGACCCTCGGGAAGAAAAGCGAACTCAGGTGTGATTTCCACCTTTTCTCCAACAAAGAAGATTTTTTCAAATCCGGGAAAAAATATGACCGTTACCTCGGCTTCGAAAATGACTGGACCTATACCTACAAACCCAACTCCTTTACCACCCTGATGGCTGGTGTATCCTGGGCCGATGTCTCGGAGACCCTGGCATTCATCAAGAAGGCCGGCACTGGAAGTGCTTCCCATACTCCTTTTTGGAGCTTCGTCTCTGTTTCCTTCAAACCACAGATTCTCAATTACCTATTCAAATAATTCGCTATCATGCAAAAGAAATATTGTGTCTATTTTTTAATTGTCTCGTGGATCTTCCAGGGTTTTGGCAACGAACTGGCGGCACAGACCAAACTGGAAGGCCGTATCACCTTGTCCGGAGCCTTTGCGCTCTATCCGATGGCGGTGAAATGGGGAGAGGAGTTTAAGAAGCTTCATCCGGATGTGACCATCGACATTTCGGCCGGTGGTGCCGGCAAGGGCATTACCGATGCGTTGGGCGGCATGGTGGATCTGGGAATGGTTTCCCGGGAAATCTATCCGGAAGAATCAAAAAAAGGGGCTTTCCCATTTGCCGTGGCAAAGGATGCCGTTGTCCCGGTGATCTGCGAAGCCAATCCGGGCTTGCAGGAGCTGTTGAAGAGTGGACTGAAAAAGGAGGCAGGCAACCAGATCTGGATCACCGGTCTATACAAAAGCTGGAGTCAGGTCACCAAAGGAGCCGGGAACGTTCCCCTACGCGTCTACACCCGTTCGGACGCCTGTGGTGCGGCTGAGGTCTGGGCCAAATATTTTGGCAAGAAACAG
Source organism: Marinilabiliales bacterium (assembly GCA_021286825.1). GTDB lineage: Bacteria > Bacteroidota > Bacteroidia > Bacteroidales > Prolixibacteraceae > CAINVV01. Next base: position 21,782 of record JAJTBP010000015.1, read on the forward strand.
GAAGATCTGCTGGGGAGCGGAGTTTTCGGAGATCCCGGACTGGCCCTCGCGGTCAAAAAAGATCCATTGGGCATTGGATTCAACAACATCGGGTATGCCTATGACCACAACACCAAGAAGCAGGTTCCGGGTCTGCGGGTCTTGCCACTCGACATCAACGGCAACGGTAAAATTGACCCCGAGGAGAATTTCTACGACACGATGGATCAGTTGATTCTTGCCATCGCAAACGGAAAATATCCATCACCACCAGCCAGGGAACTCTATCTCGTCTCAAAGGATCAACCGCAGAAGGCAGTGGTCAAGGCGTTTATCCGCTGGATCCTCACCGATGGTCAGAAATATGTCAACGAGACGGGATACATTGCCCTTCCGACCGAAAGGTTATCGCAGGAGGCAAAGAAGCTAAAGCCATGAAAATGTACAGGATTTGCAGGTTATGACCAAATTGAGGGGACGATTGTTCAAGGATAAGTTAGCCCGGCAGATCATGCTGGGCATCACTGTTTTATCGGGGGTGGTCCTTCTATTCGTCGGGTGTACCCTTTTCTACAAATCCTGGCCGGTAATTTCCCAGATGCGACTCAGCGATCTGCTCTTTACGAGTGCATGGAAGCCTTCCAAAGGACAATTCGGTTTTTTGACCTTTATCCTGAGCACCTTGCATGTGACGCTAATTGCCATTCT
>JAJTBP010000322.1 GCA_021286825.1 Marinilabiliales bacterium
AAATGAGAGCAAGATAGGGGGAGCCAGCGCATCTATCGCATATGTCAAGATGGACTCCGTCCTCTACACTTACGAATTGGCCAAGAAACTTACGGCCAATCTGCAGGGCAACCAGGAATCCTTTAAGAAGGAGTACAGTCTGAAACGCATCAAACTGGAAAAAGATGTGGCCACCTTTCAGGAGAAGGTCCAGAGAGGCGGATTCCTGACAGAAGAGCGTGCCAACCTGGAAAGGGAGAGACTGGTCGGACAACAGCAGGAAGTTGAACGTCTCGATTACGAACTCACGCAGAAACTGAATGAGATGCAGGCACAGATCAACCAACAGATCGTTGACAGCATCTCCTCTTTCCTGAAGAGCTACAATGCGGATAAGAAGTACGACATCATCCTCAACAGCGCGAGTATGCTGGAGGGAACTCCCAAATACAACATCACCAAAGATGTGGCCGATGGTTTGAACAAAAGGTACAAACCTTGATGTGCTGACCCATTTCCATTGTCGGTTCCCCTAACATTTGAATGATCATGAAGCCACGGTTCAGAAATTATCTGGACCGGCAGGACGCAATGCCGGTTCTTCCCGGATTGCCGCCCACCCTTGCAAGAAAAGGGATCTTTGTTACCATTCCCTGCTACGACGAACCGGATCTGATCACCACCCTTGATTCCCTTGCCGCCTGTACCCCGCCAAAAACGGAGGTGACCGTCATCGTGGCAGTCAACTCTCCGACGGGAGCCTCCCCTTCTGTTCTGCAAGCAAACCTCTCCACACTGGATGCCGTAGACCACTGGATGGCCGCTCACCCCACCCTCTTTTTCACCTTGCGGATGCTGCATATACCCGATCTTCCGGCCAAATGGGCGGGCGTTGGCTGGGCCAGGAAAATTGCCATGGATGATGCCATCCGTTCGCTGGATCGGGCCGGTGCCGATGAAGGCATCCTGGTCTCCTTCGATGCCGACAGCACCGTCACCAGCAATTATCTCACAGCCATCGAGTCGGCCTTTGCCGCACATCCAAAATGGAATTTTGCCACGCTGAGGTTCGCCCATCCCTTGAGTGGAGTCGGGCTGAGTCCTTCCATGCAAGAGGGAATCGTTCGTTACGAACTCTATCTCAGGTACCTGAAAAATGCCATGGAATGGAGTGGCTATCCCCATTCGATCCATACCATCGGATCTGCCTTTGCCGTCAAGGCCTCCGCTTATGTCAAACAAGGAGGGATGAACAGGCGTCAGGCCGGAGAAGATTTTCATTTTCTGCACAAACTGGTACCGTTGGGTCACTATGGCGAGATTCCCGATGCCACGGTTATTCCTTCTCCGCGGGTTTCGCACCGGGTTCCTTTTGGCACGGGAGCTGCCCTGAAAAAATGGGCAGAGGGGGATCGGGAACTGATCACGGTCTATCCCCTGCACCGGTTTCGTACATTGAAGCCACTACTGGAGAATCCGGATCGTTATTTTTCTCCGGATGCATTCCATGCGGATCTGCTTTTTGAAGATCTGGATTGCGGATTGCGGCAATTTCTGCAGAAAAGTGAGATGTCGGACAAACTTTCCGAATTGCGCAGCAACTGTGCCGATGCCCCCTCCTTCCGAAAAAGATTTTACCATCTCCTCAGCGCATTCTGGATCATACAGTACCTCAACTTTTGTGAATCACTGCCGGATGGGAAAGGCGACCTCATCGAAGAGTCCATCTTACTCTTGAAGGAGCGATCTCTTTTTCCGGATGTGCCATCAGATCCCATGCAGCTGCTTCGGCATTTCCGCGATCTGGATGACATGACAGATGGAGGCAACTGAAAAAATAAATGCCTGAAACCAGCTCTCCCGGTTCCAGGCATTTGTATGATCCAATGCAGCAATGTCTAATTCTGAGTCTCCTCCAGAACCAACATCAGCTGATCTTTGCGCACTTTGTCGCCTACGGCCACCAAGACCTCCACAATCTTACCCGGAAAGGGCATTTCCAGCGTGGTCTGCATCTTCATGGCTTCGTACTTGATTAGCTTATCCCCGGCATTGACCGTTTGACCTGCGGCAACATGTACCTCAAGAATGGTTCCGGGAATAAAGGAGCGTACCTCATTCGGATCGGCAGGAGTCCATTTTTTCCGCATGCTGTACTTCTTGGTATGCAAGGTATAGTATTGTGCCGTGTTGACAACGAATACCTCAAATTTGGGTTTGTTTTCTTCCATGTTTGAAATTTTTGGATCACAAAGGATCAGAATGGTGGAATTCCATGTTTCTTGGTGGGCCTTCTGTCAACTTTGTTCTCAGAGATCTCAAGAGAATGGATCAGGCGGGCACGTGTTTCAAGGGGCTCAATGACCTCATCAATGTAGCCTTTGGAGGCAGCCACGAAAGGATTGGCAAATTTGTCCTTGTATTCCTGAATCTTCTGTTTACGCATTTCGGCAGGATTTTCGGCTTCGTCGATCTCCTTACGGAAGACGATGTTGGCTGCACCTTCCGGTCCCATGACGGCAATTTCTGCGGTGGGCCATGCATAGACAAAATCGGCACCCAGGTGGCGCGAATTCATGGCGATGTAACCCCCACCATAAGCCTTCCGAATGATGACGGTCACTTTCGGGACGGTGGCCTCACTATAGGCATACAGCAACTTGGCTCCGTGACGGATCACGCCGGCATGTTCCTGGTCGATGCCCGGCAGGTATCCCGGCATGTCTTCGAGTGTGATGATCGGAATGTTGAAGGCATCACAATAACGGATGAAGCGGGCGGCCTTGTCTGAACTGTCGCAATCCAGTACCCCTGCAAGGTACATGGGCTGATTGGCAACGAAACCAACCGTATTACCGGCGATACGACCGAAACCGATCACGATGTTCCGTGCGAAGTATTCCATCACCTCGAAAAAATCGGAACTATCGGCAATGGCCTTGATGATGTCCCGGATGTCATAAGGATAATGCGGATCGCTGGGGACAATGTCCTCAATGCTCACCGGGAAGGAAGGTGCCTGGGTCGGGAAACGGAGGGCCTTCTGACTGTTGTTCCACGGGATGAAAGAGATCAGCTTTTTGATCTGCTCGAAACATTCATCCTCACTCATGGCATAGAAGTGGGCATTGCCGGTAATTTCACTGTGGACAAGGGCTCCACCCAATTCTTCCATGGAGATTTCTTCTCCAAGGACGGTTTTGATGACACTTGGTCCGGTGATGAACATCTTGGAGATGTTTTCCACAACGAACACGAAGTCTGTCAGCGCGGGTGAATAAACGGCGCCACCGGCACAAGGACCGAGGATAACCGACAGCTGGGGAATCACTCCCGAAGCTTCCGTATTTCTGTAAAAGATCTCACCATATCCGGCAAGAGAATTGACCCCCTCCTGAATACGGGCACCCCCTGAGTCGTTGATTCCGATGAGCGGAACCCTCATCTTCAGGGCATGATCCATGATCTTGGTAATCTTGCGTGCATGCATCAAGCCCAGCGATCCCCCGGCAACGGTGAAATCCTGTGCATAGATACAGACGGGCTGGTTGAACATGGTACCG
>JAJTBP010000323.1 GCA_021286825.1 Marinilabiliales bacterium
AATTCCAACATCCACAATTGCTTGTGTCAGAAACGGGAAGAGCAATTGGAAGAGACTCCCAAGCAGCAAACCGATCCCCAGTTGCCATAAAAATTTTCGCTGACCGCTTACATATTGGAAGAGATACCGCAAAGAGGTCCGCTCCGGCTTTTCACCAGCGGCAGCAAAGAAATCGGGCGTAGGTTCCAATAGAAGCGCTACCCCCTTGGCAGAAGTTTCCTGGCCACACCACCCCTGTATGAATTCGTCCGTTTTATAGGTCAATCGCCCATAAGCCGGATCGGCCACATAAACCTTCCCTTTCTTAACATCATAGACCACAACAAAGTGGTCACCCTTCCAATGCACAATGGCGGGAAGTGGCACCTGCTCCGACAGCTGAGCAAAGGAAATGCGGGTACCAACCGAGTGAAAGCCGATGGATGCTGCAGCATCCGAAACCCCGAGCAATGAGACGCCTTCCCTTGTCAGGAAGCATTTGTCCCGCAAGGTTTGCAAGGAGTAGTTCTTCCCATGGAATCCGGCGATCATCCGTAGACAGGTCGGACCGCAGTCCATGGCATCCATCTGTTTGTAAAAGGGGAATCGTGGCATGTATTGTTGCAGCAATGGTCTCCAATACAAAGATGCAAATTTTATAAGCACTTGCGAATTCGGGCAAGGCAATGGCAAACCTGGACTTTTTGCTTCCAACCCTGTTGTCTGCAATTTTGGGTCTTTGCCTTTGGGAAAGTAAGACTAAACATGTTTCGTAACATAAATTTAACAGCCCGCACCACCCCCAAGCATCGTCATCTTACTGATATATCGCCGCTTAAACTGTTTTAACCCTTCCGTATAGGCAGTTCAAAAGTTTCAATTGGTCGCGGAAAATTTCAAATAATTTTTATTTTTGGTGGCGCTGTAGCCGATATGCGGATGTTGTCGTCTGTTTTAGGGGAACAGTGGGATCGAAAGCAGTACATTTTTGGGTAAAGCATTAGGAGGTTGCAGGGGTCTTTACACTCCTGCAATTATTATAATAAACAACCAATTTTTTTACTTATGAAAGTATATCAGACCAGTGAAATCAGAAACATTGCGGTGCTGGGGAACTCTGGCGCCGGGAAAACCACCCTTGTGGAAGCCATGCTCTTCGAGGGTGGAGTAATCAATCGCAGAGGGGATGTCAAGAGTAAGAATACGGCTTCGGACTACAACCTTGTCGAGCAGGAGTATGGCAACTCTGTTCATCAGACAGTTCTCTATACGGAATTTGAAGGTTTTAAAATCAACATCATCGATACTCCAGGGATGGATGACTTTGTGGGCGGTGTAATTCCTGCGCTAAGCGTAGCGGCCACTGGTTTGTTGGTTTTTAATGCTGTGAACGGAGTAGAAGTGGGAACGGAAATTGCAAACCGCAATGCTGAGAAATTTCACAAACCCTTGATTTTTGTGGTCAATCATCTGGACCATGAAAACACAAACTGGGACAACACCCTTGACATGGCCAAGACGACCTTCGGGAACAGACTGGCCATCGTACAGTATCCCGTCAATCCGGGACCTGGATACAACCGTGCCATCGACGTGCTGAAGATGAAGATGCTCCAGTGGGGTCCACAAGGAGGAAAACCGGAAATTGTTGACATCCCGGCCTCGGAGATGGACAAAGCAGAAGAGTATCACAATGCACTGGCCGAAATGGCAGCCGAAAATGACGAAGCGCTCATGGAGCTCTTCTTCGAAAAAGGCACGCTAACTGAGGATGAAATGAAGAAGGGTCTCAAGCTGGGCATGGTTTCCAGGAGCCTCTTCCCCGTTTTCTGTACCTGTGCTGCCAAAGATATGGGAATCCGTCGGTTGATGGATTTCATCACCAACGTAGCGCCCAATCCGGGCGAATTGGCTCCCGTGGAAACTGTCAACGGGAAATTGATCCCGATCAGTGTGGACGGCCCCACTTCCATCTACTGCTTCAAAACTGCCCTCGAACAACACGTGGGTGAGGTGACTTACTTCAAAGTCATTTCAGGAACGCTGAAGGAAGGTATGGACCTGACCAACACGACAAAAAATTCCAAGGAACGTATTTCTCAAATCTTTGCCGTTGCCGGCAAGAACAGGACGAAAGTCACAGAAATGGTTGCCGGGGATATTGGTGCCACAGTCAAGCTGAAAGAGGTTAAACACAACCATACACTTTGCGACAAGGATGCGGATATTATTTTCCCTCCGCTTCAGTTCCCTGCCCCGAGATACTCCACGGCCGTCAAGGCGACCAATGAATCGGACGAGGAAAAGATGGGTGAATACCTGCACCGTCTGCATGAAGAGGATCCGACCTATATCATCGAGTATTCCAAGGAACTCAAGCAGATTCTGATTCATGGACAGGGAGAATACCACCTCAACACGTTGAAATGGTATTTTGACAATGTCTACAAGATTGACATTCAATTCCTCAATCCGAAGATTCCGTATCGCGAGACCATCACCAAAGTAGCTCAGGCCGACTACCGTCACCGCAAACAGAGTGGTGGTTCCGGACAGTTTGGAGAAGTTCACATGATCATTGAACCTTTCGAGGATGGCATGCCCTTCCCTCCTTCTTTCATGGTTGATGGCAAGGAAATGAAGGTCAGTCTTCGTGGAACGGAAGTAGTTGAGCTTCCATGGGGTGGAAAACTTGTTTTCTGTAACTGTATTGTCGGTGGTTCGATTGACGCCAGATTCCATCCGGCCATCCTGAAAGGGATCATGGACAAAATGGAAGAGGGCCCATTGACCGGTTCCTATGCCCGCGACATCCGCGTATCCATCTACGAAGGTAAGATGCACCCGGTTGACTCCAATGAAATCTCCTTCCGTCTTGCCGGCCGTAATGCTTTCAGTCAGGCATTCAAGAAAGCAGGCGCGAAGATTCTGGAGCCCATCTATGATGTAGAGGTGCTGGTTCCTGCCGACAGAATGGGTGACGTCATGGGTGACCTGCAAAACCGTCGTGCCCTGATCATGGGTATGAGCTCGGAAAAAGGATTTGAGAAGATTGTTGCGAAAGTTCCGCTCAAGGAGATGAACAAGTACTCAACTTCCCTCAGTTCCATTACGCAGGGTAGAGCCATGTTTACCATGAAATTTGCAAGCTATGAAAAGGTTCCGGCTGAAGTTCAGGATGAGTTGCTGAAGAGTTATGCAGCTACTCAGACCGAGGAATAGTCCGGATGCTGACATCCATGAAAAGAACGCTCTTTCCTGACGGGAAGGGCGTTTTTTCTGTTTTATTAACTTTTGCCGGATGAATTTTTGCCTACCTTTATCCATTGTCAAAAGAGGCGGAACGATTCAATCGGATCATCCATCCGGTTCTCCTGTCCGGCGGGTCCTGGCCCTGAAGTTTCGCCCGGATGACAACCTGAAGAAATCAGACCTTTATCAACACAACCAAAATCTTTGCACATGAAAATAAAGTTTATTGGTGCGGCCCGGGAAGTCACCGGCAGCAAACACCTCATCACACTCGAGAGCGGTAAAAAGATTCTGTTGGATTGCGGG
>JAJTBP010000324.1 GCA_021286825.1 Marinilabiliales bacterium
GCAAATTGTTGGCAACAAATTCAAAGCGCAGCGAGTTCTGGTTGTGTTTGAGCACCAGCTTATCCACCGTCAGGAGGGATTGCGGGATCAAATCCGGATCGGTTACATGACTGACATCGAGGTTGTTGATCTCTAATCCGGTGATGTATGCCTTGGGAGCGATTGGATTCATCTTCATCTTTTTGGGGTCGAAGCGGTTGAATCCGTTGGAGCCACCAAAGTAAAGTTCCCCGTTGCTTGATTTGAAAACGGAACCAGGGTTGAACTGGTTGCTTTGCAGACCATCGGTAAAATCAAAATTCCGGAACTCCCTGGTCGCAGGAGAATAGGCCGAAATTCCATTCTCCGTACTCATCCAGATCGTTCCGGTATCATCCTCCTGTATGCCGTAGACGTCATTGCCTGCCAATCCTTCCGCTTTGGACAACTGTGAAAAGGTGGCAGTGGCCGGATCAAAGATATTCACCCCACCACCCGCAGTACCGATCCAGATGTTCTTTTTGGAATCCTCCAGCAAAGAGTAGATGACATTGCTGCTGATTCTGTTTTTGCGCTCCGGGTTGTAAAAATAACGGACAAATTTCTCCGTATTCTTCCGCATCAGATTCAGTCCGCCATTGGTTCCCACCCACAAATTGCCGGAGGAGTCGAAAAGCAAAGACCGAACCATCGTGGAGGAGATGGACTCCGGATCGGAATTGACCGGCATGTATTGCGTGACTGTCTGGGTGTGAAAGGAATAATGGTATAGTCCGCGTAAGGAGGAGGCAAACCAAACCCCATCCTTGTCTGAGGTGATGTCGTAAAATTGTTCCTTGGAGTTGCTGATCAGATCGAAATGACGAAAACTTTCCGAACCCCGGCTTCTGTAAAAGATGCCGGATGCGAAGGTGCCAACCCAGAGGGTGCCATTGGGATCGGTGTGCAGGGATTTGATGTGATTGACCAGTCCGGACGGACTGTTGATGTAGGCAACATCGATTTTTCTTGTGACGGGATCCAGAAAATTGAGGTGTCCCTCCTCCGTGGCAATGATGATTTTCCTGTCAGGCGTCTCTTCAAAGTCGCTCACCACATTGTCGCTCAACGAATTTCCGTAAGGCTCGCGTTTGTAGTGTTCGAAACTGTTCGTCCATTCGTTGATGTAACTCAATCCACCCGACCAGGTCCCGATCCAGATGCCATTTTTTGAATCACGGAAAAACTGGAAGATGCTGTTGTTCAGCAAGCCCGGATATTTCTCTTTCTCTATGACATTGATCTGGTCTCCTTTCAGTCGGACCAACCCCTTGAAGGAACCAATCCATATCTCATCCTTGTTACGGAAGATGGCACGCACCCTTGAACTGGGAATTCTGTTTTTGCCCTGCACATCATCCGAATAGTGTTCCATCAGGGTTCCGGAGGCGGAGAAGAGATCGGTACCTCCCCAATCGTAGCCCACCCATAGTTTGTCACCGGGCAGCAAGGCAATCACGCTTACATCCCGGGTGGCCGCATGAAATTTGATCTCCCGGTAAGGTGGATCGCAAGAATAGATGCCACCATTCAATCCGCCCAACCAGATTCGCTTGCCTTCCTGATCGATGGCAGCCACGCGGATGGTCTCATTTTTCCTGCTGTCGGGCATCGGGAGGTTGTTGGCCACACCGGCAATCGGATCGAAGGAACCGAAGCCTGAATTATCGATCATCCAAAAATGGCCATCAGACGATTGAAGCACCTGGTAAACGCTTGTACCCCTTTGGTTGCCTGCCAGGTCATGCAATGCCATCCGGTTGAAACACTCGCACTGGTAGTCGAACTGACACAACCCATTGTTGGTGGAGATCCAGATATCCCCCTTCTGGTCCCGGTAGATGGAACGGATGTTGTTGCCGGGAATGGAGCTCTTGTCGTCGGGAAGATTGATGAATTTGGCCGTTTCGACCGTATTGTATCGGTAGACCCCGCTATTGGTTCCAAACCAGATGAAACCGAATTTGTCTTCACTGATGGCGTTGATGGCATCAAAAGCAAATCCGCCCTCAGGTGAAATACGGATGATCTTGAATTCATCCGCAGCCCAAACGGCACCTTTTGACAACATCAAAAGGATGAACAAAACAATTGTCAAGCGATCGCGCAATCCCATTCGGAACAAATTGGTAAGACTCTTAAGTGGTGGAAACTCCCGTACCCTCTGATGGGTGTTTCATCAAGTCAAGACGGGGTGTTTTCCTGCCGCAAAATGATACAGAACAGTGCGAAAATGGCCGATTTTTAAAGCCATTTGACCCATTTTGGAGCGAATATAGGCATATTGACAGATCTGACAGAAAAAAGCATGCCAAATTTTAACAGATGTTTCAAAACTGATACATGGTTTAAAAAATGGCACATATTTGACAGAATCTGAAACATGATTTTTCGTTGACTGGCGACGGCCGGGCCTAATTTTGTCTCTGCTTCCCGAATGATCGGGCAGAAAACTAAACCGGATTAACTAGACAATGAAAAAAATGAGAAAGGCTGCCTTGCCGGCTGCAGTTCTGTTTTTGATTTTTGCAGTCGGATGCAGGGGGATCGGCAATGGCCAGATTCCGGAACAGCTCATACGAAGTCAGCTCACGCTTTTGGCCGACAATTTTCGCTCGGCCAAAGGGCAGTCCACCAATCCCAAAAAAGATGCCGTCAGCGTCAGAAGTCTGAACAACGACGGATCGCTGAACATCATTCCCGCCCGTGACTGGTGCAGCGGTTTCTTCGCCGGCACCTTATGGATGGGATCAACCCTGACCGGCGACAACTCCTTGCAGCAACTGGCCAAAGAATTTACCACACCCCTCGAACAGGAGAAATACAATGGCAAGACCCACGACATGGGTTTTAAAATGATGAGCAGCTACGGGCAGGGATACAAGAGCACCAAGGATTCTGCCTACCGTGAGATTCTGATTCAGTCGGCCAAGACCCTTGCCAAGCGTTTCAATGAAAAGGTGGGAGCCATTCGCTCCTGGGACCACAACAGCGACAAGTGGCAATTCCCGGTCATCATAGACAACATGATGAATCTGGAACTGTTGTTCTGGGCATCACGGCAAACTGGTGACCAACAATTCTACAACATTGCCGTCAGGCATGCCCAAACCACACTTGCCAACCATTTCCGGGAGGATTATAGTTCCTACCATGTGGTCGATTACGATACCCTGACGGGAAAGGTCCTGAAAAAGAATACCCACCAGGGACTCTCCGACGGATCTGCCTGGGCCAGGGGACAAGCCTGGGGATTGTATGGATTCACCATGTGCTATCGTGAATCCGGTATCGTCAGTTTCCTTTATCAGGCCGAAAAGATCGCCGATTTCATCCTCAACCACCCAAATCTGCCGGCAGACAAGGTACCCTATTGGGATTTTGATGCGGCCGCCACTTCCGATCAACCCCGCGACGTCTCCGCTGCGACCATCATTGCCTCAGCGCTTTATGAACTGGCACCGTTGCTGCCCACCAAGAGTGCAACCTACAAAGCTGCAGCA
>JAJTBP010000325.1 GCA_021286825.1 Marinilabiliales bacterium
TGAAATACACCCGTGAATTGGAACAGTACCGCATGCAATATGCCGAAGGTCAGAAGCTTTACATTGCCGGAATGTTGGAAATGAAGGCAGGACAGGCGATCTATCCGGATGCCAACTCCACCATGCGCATGACCTATGGAAGGATCATGAATTATTCTCCGAAAGATGGAGTCACCTATGATTACCAGACTACTTTGGATGGCGTCATGCAGAAAGAGGATCCGAACAACTATGAGTTTAAGGTCCCGGCCAAGCTAAAAGAGCTTTACAAGGCCAAGGATTACGGACAATATGCCCTGAAGGACGGACGCTTGCCTGTGGCTTTCCTCTCAACCAATGACATCACCGGTGGAAACTCGGGTAGTCCGGTGTTGAACAAGAATGGTGAGTTGATTGGTACCGCATTTGATGGCAACTGGGAATCCATGAGCAGTGACATCATTTTTGAACCTTTGCTGCAAAGAACCATCAGCGTGGATGTCCGCTACACCCTCTTCATCATGGATAAATTCGGCGGAGCCGGATACCTGCTGAAGGAGATGAACCTTGTGAAATAGCGTTTGCGCAAATCCAGAAAGCCGGTGCGCCATGCAGACTCCACCCGGAGGCTTTGCATGGCGCACTTGTTTGAATCAGGTTATGTCGGACCCTGATAGCAGACAGTAACCCAGCAGAGATCTGAAGGTCACTGCGGGCATGAAAACATCCCGGACTTCTCAAGTAACCCCAAAGGTCAATCCGGGAAATAGGGTCGGACCTGTTCTCCCGCGACAATGGAGCATGGGTGTGATTGAGGATCGGAATCTGGAGTGCGTGGTCACTGAAAGCGCAGCCTGATTCGGTTGTTATCCGGTGATAGACGGAAGATGACTCCATGTCCGGGTTGCGAGAATTGGCCCTGAATGGCTTGGACGGAATAGTCGACACCTTCGAAATTGCATGCCACTTTTTTGCCCGTGATCTGCTGAAAAGGCAGGATGGCTTCAGGGGCACAGGTAAGATCGAGGAACCATTTTCCTGTAGTTTGTCCGCTTGCTTTGATCTCCATTCCCTTTTCGTCCAGTTCGATCACCATAACAGTAGATCCCTCCACCGGCCAGGAAATACGGAGTTTGCCTTTTTCCGGGGATTGAACCCGGGGATCTCCCCCTGGCATGGGCAAGAGCTTTCCATCTTTTTCCATCATCCACCTGAGACCGGCGATTTGATCCGCCTTGCTCCAGCGATATCCGTCGACCATCGGCAAGGTCTCAAAGATGCATTCGTTGGAGGTAGCCTTTTGTGTGGTATAGACGGAGGAAAGGTTCTCGTTGAAAAGGTGGATGTCCCGAATGCGCAGTGTCCCCTGTTCCCATAGCAGATTGACCCGGTAGAAGCGGCTGTTGAACCAAAGGGTCTTCCGATCTTCACCCGGAAGGTCTTCCAAAACAGTGACAGCGGTTGCGGGTGTTACCTTGAATTGTTTTTTGAACCAACGGCCCGATTCGGACAAGGTTTCGGCCTTTAGTTTTCCCTCGGCTTGCAGACGGGCGATCAAGGGGAGCTGGATTTCGAATCCTTTCTTCATGGCATTCCAGGTGAATGAATTTTCCTGACCTGCCTGGACATAAGCAAATGCCATGGATTCGCCGTTACAAAATTGTCGGAAATACCAATTTACCCAGGTGGAGTCGCCTCCTCCCTTTTTGTAGACAGGTTCGAGGGAGACCACCGACTGCCGTTTTGTACCCAGTCCGGCATCATATTGCCGGATCGGATCGCTTCCGAGCATCCGAAAGATGGGAACCGGAGTTTGGTTGGCCTCTGTTTGCGCAGGCATATAAGCGTTAATCTTGCTGGGATAGTAAGCTTGGTTCCAGTATCCGCCCCACAGGGTGTAGCCATCGGTACCGATCTGATCTTTGCAATTGCAGGAGGCTTGAATGTGGTACTTCTCATACAGATAATTCAGCGTGTGGGCATCGATAAACCACGCTCCGACAGAGGAGGGAAAATAGCCAAAGATCTTCTTGAAGTCTTGCATATAGGTGTCGACTAGCCGCTCTCGTTCGGCAGGCGAGTATCCGGTGGAAAACCCAACGTCGGCATGCCAGTCCCACGGGAAGCGCCCCCTCCAGGGCAAACCCGTCTTCTCGACCAACGGTTGGGGAATTTCCCACCATCCACCGATTTCGATGGAGTCGGGGTTGCAATTTTTCAGCAGTTGCTGATATCGGGAGTCCATCAGTGCGTCGTATTGCAGGAGAAAGGTGCCTTTGAGACGGTAATTCTTGAGCATGGACAATTGTTGTTCGACTGTCCGGAAAAGAACCTCTTCTGTCACTTTGGGATCCCTGGGCTCCAGCAACCGAATGAAATTGATGACATTGACAATCCGTGGTTTTGCCGCATCAGCTTCCATCTGTCTCGGACTGCAATAGGAGAAGAATGGGACAAGCCAAAGTAGGGTAAGAAGTAATCGTTGAATTGGAGTTTTCATGTTGATTTGGGTTGATGTTCAATCGAAATCATTCAATTTCTGCCGGAGCCTGCCGAATTCGTTCGAAAACAGACCACCGCTGCAGAAGAGCAGGCAAGATACAAAACCCTTGGTCGGAAAACGAAAACATGAACCGGAAAGTGGGCATCATGCTTCTGAATCTCCTGGCAGGTCGGTCTGGTGCCACAGCACGATCCCAGATGGAAAAAGGAGAAGCAGGCCACACCATTCAATTTAGATAAAGGGGGCATTTCAGTCGGTTGGCCCTTGTGCGGAGATGGATTGGATTCGGAAGCGTGTTTACTCTTTGAAGATGTCATACAAAGATAGGTGGGAAAAGAAAATGTATGTTTTATGCTATGCGTTTATAAAAACGAAGAGATTTCTGATCTATTGTATTATGCAGCAGGTTGGAAGTTCTTCGAAATATTGGGGTGTGGAGCACCTCGGATAAAAAGGAGTTATGGTATTCATCATGCATCTGTGTGAAAACAATTGTACAATTTGTTTTACCATTTTGACAAAGTTGGAAGATATATGGAAAGTCAACGTCAATTTCTAGTACGGTGATATCAGGACTGCTCCCTTTTGATTTGCGAACGTACTCCAGATTGCCTTGTATCAACTTGCCCTTGTGTAAGGGTCCACAATATTCAAAAAGCGGGGTGTCCGGGAGCAGCACTCAGCAATCATCTCCCTTGAAGTGTCGGATAAAAATGGTGTTTGTAGAAAACGATTGAAACAGATTCGTTAACCAAAGCGATCTCAATGCAACGTTGTCTTCACTCTGTCCATGGTTCATCCATTGCTGAAAGAATCGCAATCTTTTTCTTTGGTCATCGATTGACTAACAATCGAATAAATAACCTAAAAAGAGAATTTGCCATCCTGGGAATGTTCCATTGAAAGGTTTTCTATTCCATTCGTCGGCCATGAAAAAACCAACATCAATTTTTATCCTAAATCAAAAACATGAGATCCAGAAGTACCATGAATTTTCTTAAAAGAGTTGGAACCATCTTGATGGTGGTTGCTATTTT
>JAJTBP010000326.1 GCA_021286825.1 Marinilabiliales bacterium
ATCGCCCCTGATCGCGCCTCAGTTAGTTCAGGCCAAAAAAGCGTTGGAACTGGCAGAATTGAAATTTAAGGCAGGTACCCTGACCAATCTTGACTTGCTGGATTCCGAAAATGCGGAATCAGAGGTCCGATTGCAGTACCTGAAGGTTTGCATCGAGAAGGCTTTGATTTCCTACAAACTGAAAGCCGCCTTGGGAAACAATCTTTATTGATTTCTGTCATTTCGTGATCAAGCGGTCCGATTCCGGAAACCCAAAGCCATTCGATCTCAAGGTTTTGCCGTAACAGACAATTATGCCTCCTGGTATTTACATAAACATCAATACTTTCCCTATGTATCGAATCTTATTGTTGGTGGCATTGGGTTGGATTGCCCCTTACTCGCTCCTTGGACAGACATCTGACCAGGGAATCAGAAATGCCTTTCATTCCATTTCAAGTCATGAGATGTTGGACAACGCGAAGGAACTGACCTCCCCGAAATATGGAGGAAGGCTCTCCGGCTCTCCCGGCTACATGGCGGCGGCCAAATGGGTGGCTGAAAAGCTGAAAGCAGCGGGTGTAAAACCAGCTTGCCCGGATTCAGGTTACCTTCAACTTTTTCCCAATGCCTACAGCGAGGTGCTCTCAGCAGGATCGGTAGAACTTCTCAAGGATCATCAGACCCAAGGGAGGAAGTATCGGTTTCCGGACGATTTTTTCCCGGGATCCAACTCTGCAGCGGGAAAGGTAAAAGGCGATCTCGTCTATGCCGGTTATGGTATTTCGGCTCCGGAACTGGGCTATGATGACTATAAAAACCTGAATGTCAAAGGAAAGATTTTGCTGTTGGAATCCGGTGTTCCCTATGGAGCCAATGACTCCTTGCAAAAAAGATGGGAACCCTATAGCTATCACAGGTATAAGTTCAGTCATGCAAAGGAGATGGGAGCAGTCGGACTGCTGTATGTGGGTCGTGTTGCCAATCCAAATACCTCCTTTGTTGAAAAATTTGTCTATGCCCATGTGGGAGAAGAGGTTGCTGAAGAGCTTTTTAAGGGATCGGGTAAGACCTATGCAGAGATGAAAAAGGAGATTGCTCAAAAGATGCAGCCTGCCTCTTTTGACTTGAAAAAGAGGGTAATGATCCAAGCCCATACCGTCTTTCATCCGGAAGGGACCTCTTGCAATGTGGTGGGTATGATTGAGGGAAGCGATCCTGTATTAAAAAAGGAGGCACTTATCATTGGCGCACACTTGGATGCCGTGGGAAGTCCCGGTACCCTTTTCCCAGGTGCATTGGATAACGCATCCGGTTCCTGTGATATTCTCGCCGCAGCTGAAGCATTGGCCAGATCTGCAGTAAGACCTGCAAGAAGTGTCATCTTTATCTTTTTTGGCGGAGAGGAGTGCGGACTCTACGGCAGCAAATTGTTTGTCCAATCACCGGTTTGGCCCGCTCAAAAGGTGAAATGCATGATCAATTTGGATATGGTCGGCAATGGTCGCGGATTCGTACTGGCCAATGGCAAAAGCTATCCGGAATTGTTGTCCCATTTTAAGATGGCCAACGACCAATTCCTCTTTCGCGATTTTGCTGCGACGGAAGTCCGAAAAAATTATGGTAGACCCAGAACAGATGGAGCCATCTTTGAGAGCGCCGGTTATAAAACCATACACCTTTACACCTCAGGCACTGTGAAAACGGTCTATTATCATCATCCATTGGACAATACAGATGGATTGACACCTGAAATCATGGAAGATGCGGCAAAATTACTTTACCTTGGAATATTGGGGATCGCCAACGATCGTTCCCTCTAAACCATAAAAAAGAGGCTGCTTCAAAATTACTGAAGCAGCCTCTTTTGTTATGTGGCATTCCTTTATTTGGAAGCAAGCGAACGATCGAAGGTCATGGCATTCCATTGCGATCCATCAATCGTGAGGGTTTCACCTGAGGTAGGATAGAAGCTGATGCTTTGGTCATGGATGGTCATGACCTTCCGTGTCGTACCTTTCATGGTGGCGTACCAGGTCTTTTCCTTTTCACTGTACCGCAAGCGGGCCAATTCACAAAGATGGTTGTCCAAAATGGTGGCATTGCCATCCTTCAGTACAATCGTTACCTCCTGACCTTTGAATTGTACTTTGTTGACTCCATCCTTGAGGGCAAGCGCTTTGCTACCTGTCCAAAATTCGACCGAATTCAGCAAGACTGCATCGACAAAGGTGGTCACTCCATATACGGGAATGATGTTGAGTACGAGGAAAACAGCTTCATTTGCCAGTTTACCCCCGACGGTTCCGTTCCAATTGTAAAGTTTTCTGGTAAGGGAAAAAGATCCGTAGCATCCACTCAAGGAGATGCTCATCCCTGCCAACAGGCAGATAGCAACCAAAACACGAAGTTTTCTCATGGTTAAATTTCATTTTAGGTTATACTTTGCCCTGGTAAAAATAGAAACATTCTTTAGAAATTGTTCGGTTGTCAACACCATAATGCCCTCCAGATCCTTTCAAAGCGGTTTTTTCATCATCACTTGCCAGCAGACGAATCTGTCCTTCAGTGAGTAGTTGGCGTCGTTTGGTGGATGTAGGCCAAGATTTTTGCCAGAAGGGATCAGCAGGAGGGCGAACAAACTGACCATCTTTCTAGAAATAAAAAAGGGAACAAACAGCGGTCCGAAGACTTGTTTATCCCCTTGATATTCAATTGTTTGAACTCAGAGCCATTTGCCGGACTCGAACCGGCGACCTGCTCATTACGAATGAGCTGCTCTACCAACTGAGCTAAAGTGGCTTGCGAACCGCAAAATTATAAAATAGTTTCAGACTGGAAACAATCCCATTTAATTTTCCCAATCGAGGATTATTTTTCCGCAGTTGCCCTCTTCCATGATCTCAAAAGCCTCTTGAAAAGCGGTGTAATGAAACCGGTGCGTGATAACGGGAGCGATATTGAGTCCGGACAAGAGCATTTTCTCCATTTTGTACCAGGTTTCATACATTTCCCTTCCGTAAATTCCCTTCAGCGTCAATCCCTTAAAAATTACCTTGTCCCACTCTATTTGGGTCGTGTCGGGAAGGATGCCAAGCAGCGAGATCTTCCCACCGTTATACATCGATTTGATCATGGAATCAAAGGCGATGGGTGAGCCCGATACCTCCAGACCAATATCAAATCCGGCAACCATTCCTACTTTTTTCATGGCTGTTGCAAGATCTTCCTTCATCGGGTCAACCATCAGGGTGGCCCCCATTTTACTGGCCAATTCCCTGCGGTAAGGACTCACCTCAGAACCTACGACGTTGCGGGCACCAACAAATTTGCATATCGCGATGGCCATGCATCCAATGGGTCCTCCGGCTCCGGTGATGAGCACATCCTCACCAATCAAAGGGAAAGAGAGCGCTGTGTGGGTAGCATTCCCCAGTGGATCCATGATGGAGACGATCTCATCCGGAATTCTGGAGTCGATGTGCAACACATTTTCTG
>JAJTBP010000327.1 GCA_021286825.1 Marinilabiliales bacterium
CAATCATGTTGCCCACAATGCAGACGATGGTCTGATTCTTGTCGACTTCCACATCGCCATATTCCTTCAATTCATTGATGATCTCATCCAAGTGCTTGGGGTTGTCAATGGTAACGGAAACGGCAACTTCAGAGGTGGTCACCATGTCGACCGAGGTTTTGAAATACTCAAAAATCTCGAAGATATTCTTCATGAAACCATAGGCATTCAACATCCTGCCCGAACGAATCTTGATGGCTGTAATGCCATCTTTGGCAGCAACAGCTTTTATTCCGGCACCTTTGCTCTCGGCTGTGATCAGCGTGCCGGGATCAGGTGGATTCATTGTATTCTTCAGTCGAACCGGGATGTTGTTGTTTTTGGCGGGCAACACAGTTTGGGGATGAAGAATCTTGGCCCCAAAATAGGCAAGTTCCGCTGCCTCATTGAATGAGAGGACATCCACCCTTTTGGTGTTTTCTACGAACCGCGGATCATTGTTGTGGAATCCATCAATGTCAGTCCATATCTGAACCTCACTGCTGTTGATGGCCGCACCGATCAAGGTTGCCGTGTAGTCGGAGCCACCCCGCTGCAGGTTGTCAATCTCCCCAAGTTCATTTTTGCAAATAAATCCTTGCGTAATGTAGTAATCGGCTTTGGGCAAGGTGGTGAGTATTTCGTTCAATTTGGCTTTGATGTAACGATTGTCGGGCATTTTGTCTGCATCGATGCGCATGAATTCCAACGCTGGAAGCAATCGGGCATTGTATCCCTCTTCCTGCATCAGCAAGGTGAAAAGAGCCGTCGAGATTAGCTCTCCCTGGGCCAAGATGGCTCTCTCTCCGTATTCGGGAAAGCTGCCTGTCGTAAAAGATTTGATAAAATCAAAATGCTCTTCGAGTACTTTTTTGCCTAAATCTTTGGATGCATTGCTTTTGAATAGATCAAAAACAACATTGTAATACTTCTTTTCCAGAGAACTTGTCAGGGCAAGCGCTGATTCCTTGTTCTTTTTCGTGAGATAGTCCGAAATTTCCACAAGGGTGTTGGTCGTTCCTGACATGGCCGACAAAACCACCATCTTTTGCTTTCCATCGGCGATCAGTTTCATGACCGACCGCATGTTCTCTACGGAACCCACTGAGGTTCCACCAAATTTGTAAACTTCCATCATTTAAGCATTTACTGATTTCCAATGATACCTGCAAAAATACGAATTATATCTCCGTATTGTTTCACGGAAAGTTTTTCGCTAAAAATATCCACTTACAGTTTGAAAGTGAGGTTGTGTTGTTTAACTATTTGATTAGCTTGGATATGGCTTTAAATCCCGGGGCCGTTGAGTAGCGTGTCAGCTCAAACAGGATCGATTCGGAGGTGGAAAGGGTCATTCCTTCCTGTTGAAACCTTAAGAGCGCTACTCCTTTTTCCGTGAGACTCCTTGAACTGATGCAATCGGTGAGGATGACCGGAATATATCCCGCTGCTTTCAGGTCGACCGCTGTTTGCAACAAACAAACGTGCGACTCTATGCCTGCCAGCAAAACAATACATTTTCCCGTTTCTGCCAGGGCGGCCACAAACTGAGGTTCATCCATGCAACTGAAACTACTCTTCTCAAGGTAGGAGAAGTTTGAATAACAGGCAGTCAGATCAGCAAGGGTTTGTCCC
The DNA here is from genome assembly GCA_021286825.1 of Marinilabiliales bacterium. Classification (GTDB taxonomy): domain Bacteria; phylum Bacteroidota; class Bacteroidia; order Bacteroidales; family Prolixibacteraceae; genus CAINVV01. The sequence continues at coordinate 1,654 of JAJTBP010000327.1, forward strand.
AAACCTTTGGTATACTGCTGGGTAAACAGGGTCGGTACCTCAAGCACTTTGAATCCTTCGGCCAGTTTGATGCAATTGGAAAGCAGTTGCTCTTTCTCTGCCATGACCGGAAACAATCTTTCCTGGAGGTCGATAAAAAGCGCCACACATTGTTTTGTCTCTATTCTCATGGATTGGATTGGATTTCGGAAAAAATTCTCTTCTTCCGGATGAAATATTGCCATAGGATGGATACGGGTCTCCTGAGGTCCTTTAAAATCCCCTGATTCATGGCTTTTAACTGTTTTCTTTTTTGGATCAGGGCAGGTAACTGTCGGTAAAAGTCAAGGTGGGCCATCAAAACTTTTGAAAACGAGCCGAATTCTCCCTTCGCTAGAAAGGCCAGCGCTGCCAATCCGTCCAGGCACATCCGGAACGGGAGGAGCCATATCAGACTGGATAACGGTAGATTTTTGAACAACAAAAAGAGGTTGTTGCGGAAATTGAGATAGATTTTCCTTGGGTGGTTGTAATTTAAGGTGCCACCTCCCAGGTGATAAACCACCGACTCTGGGACATAAGCAATATGATAACCTGAGTGTTGCAATCGCCAACACAAATCGATCTCTTCCATATGGGCCCAGAAGGAAGCATCAAAACCACCGGCTTTGTGCCACTGGTCAGAGCGTATCAATAGGCAAGCTCCTGTTGCCCAGGATATACGGGTGGAATCATCGTATTGGTGGTGATCATCCTCCACAACTTGCAGGATTCTTCCCCGGCAGAAGGGATATCCGAACCGGTCCAAATAACCTCCGGCAGCACCGGCATACTCGAAGGCATTGCGTGCCTGAAGGCTCAACACCTTGGGCTGACAAATCACGACGGATCGATCAGCTTCCATTTTGTCCACCATGGGTCCCAGCCATCCCGGGGTCACCTCCACATCGGAATTCAGCAATAGATAATAATCGGCTGTCACCCGCGAAAGAGCCTGGTTGTAACCCTCAGCAAAGCCGTGGTTCTTTTCCAAAGCCAAAAATGTCACCGAAGGGAATTGTTCCGCGATCAATCGCTCGCTGTCATCATCCGAGCCATTGTCTGCTACAATCACCTCCACATTTCCGGTAGAATGGGTCACAACGGATGGAAGAAACTTCTCCAGAAAATTTCTACCGTTCCAGTTTAGGATGACGATGGCTATAGATGGCTTCATGTTGTGATAAGGGGTGCGGGCAAAAGGTTTCAATCGGTAACTGCGACAGTTTCATCGGTTCCGGCAAAGACTGTTTCCACCGATTCTTTCTGCTCACGCTTGTGTTTCCATCGTTTGTGCGACCACAACCACAATTCTGGTCGCTCAATGATCCGCTTTTCAATCAAACGGGTTGATTTCTCGGTTATTTCGAAGGGTTCGGTACGCGCAGCATGTTCTGCGATTAGCTCCAATTCAATACAATTATACCCCCTTCGCAGCTGGTGGAGATGTCCGTACAAGACGACGGCGTCGATTTTACGTGCGACTTTTTCCGTACCGGTGATGACAGGGGTCTCTTGGTTGAGAAATGTAGTCCAGTAGTGGATGTCGTGGATTCAAGGGGTCTGGTCCATGATGAATCCAGTGGCGGTAACTCTCTTTTGCCTCGCATCCGAGATCATTTGACGGTAGGTATCTGCTCTTTCCAGTGGAATGGTGCCAAAACGACTCCGCATGTTTTTGTAGAACAGGTCGAAGCTTTTGTTTTTGAGTTTTTTATAGATGGCATACCCCGTGAACTTGGAGAACATCGGCCAATAGGAGAACCATTCCCAGTTGTTGTAATGCGCCAGGGTAAA
>JAJTBP010000328.1 GCA_021286825.1 Marinilabiliales bacterium
ATACACCATCCAATTCTCTCATCATTGCTTGGACTCTCCTGGACGTTTTTGGTTTAGTGTTGCCTTTTTTATAATTTCACCCATTCAAGTCTTCAATTCAACTACTAAAACTTCAATCATGACTTCGTATCAATCAGGCAGGAAGAGACGCCTGTCTTCTTTCATCTTGGTGGCTTTGCTATCCCTATCCCTCCTATCCTTGGCTCAAAACAGGAACGGGAGATTGTTGCAGGGAGAAAAATGGCAAAAATTCGAAAACAACGGCACCCATGCCGATTTTTATGTATCCCCTAAAGGAAATGATCATTGGAGTGGAACATTGCCCGAGCCAAACAGTGCAGGCAATGATGGTCCGTTTGCAACCCTCGATCGGGCACAAAAAGCCGTCCGGGAACTCAAATCACAGGTTTTCAAACCCAAAGAGGCACCCGTTGAGAAGCGATGGATCGGATCTCCCCACCCCTATGGTAAAGGGAAAGACATCCTGGTCCTCCTTCGCGGCGGACATTATTTCATGGAACACCCCCTGGTTTTCAACCCCGCTGACGGGGGTGAACGCATCGAAACGAACCTACCCACCGGAGCCTTTGAATACCACAAGATCAAGGATCATTATGTGACCTATGCAGCTTATCCGGGCGAGATACCGGTGATCTCCGGTGGCCAACCCATCGTGGGATGGAAAGTTAGAAAAGGGATTTGGAGCGCACCGCTTGCAACCGATTCCGTCAGCATGTTTATGGTCGATGGCGTCAAACAAACGCTGGCCCGAAAACCCAATACAGGTTATTTCATCCCCACCACCGTCTCAAGGAAGACGGATGAATTTTCTTTCAGGAAGGGCGACCTTGAACCCTGGAAAGAACTTGCCGGAAACAGGATCATCATGCTCTTGCGGTGGCATACCGGCATCAACAGCCTTGCTACCATCGATCCGAAGAACGGAATGGCCTATCTCAAGGCTCCACAAGAAGGAATTGTGATCGTGCCGCCTCGTTACTACATTGAAAACCTCAAGGCTTTGCTCGATACTTCCGGTGAATGGTATTACGACAAAAAAGCCAGGGAAATCAGCTACATTCCGCAAAAGAACCAACCAGATCCCAACCGGAATGTTACCTCGATCGGTGGATTGAAGGAATTGATCGTTGTCACCGGGGAGCGGGGAAATCCGGTCAGAAACCTGCGTTTTTACGGACTGACATTGGAAGGTACCGAAGCCGGAAGCAGTGCTGTTTCCTATGAATTTGCTCACGCCTGTGAATTGGTGGAGAGTGAAGTTCGCGCCATTGGCGGTACTGCCGTTTCCGTCAAGGCAGGATGCTACCAGACCAGGATCCTCGGCAACCAGATCACCAACGCAGACCACGGAGGCATCCTGGTAAACGGAACCATCGAACCCATTTGGCAAAGCATTTCCGATTTCAGGAAAGGGCTTCCTTCCAATCCGAATGGAGACAGTCCCAAAATCATCCGGGAAACCCTTATTTCCTACAACAAAGTCTCGGATTGCGGCGGGATCAGCATCTATGCCAACAATACGCTGGGAACAGAAATCTCCCACAACTATGTCACCCGCACCAGGGGACGATATGGGATCGATGTAGGGGGTTGGTCCAATCAGGAGGACGCTTTGGATGGCAACTACCGGGTCGAATACAACCACCTGGAGGATGTTCAGCAAGATGCCGACGACTCCGGTGCTATCAAGACGGCAGGTATGGTATTCAACTCCATTGTCCGCAGAAACCTGATCCACCGGGTGCATGCCGGATTCTTCAATGACAACGTCGGATTCTGGTTCGACAACATGTCACAAGGATGGGTCACGGAAGAAAACATCTACTATGACCTGGAACAGGGTGAAATGAAATATTGTGCGGCGCAGCCCGAAGACAACATCTACCGAAACAATTTTAAGATTGAAACACCGGCAAATGCTCCGGAGACCATCATCGATGGATTACCCGATCTTCGCTGCTCACAATTGCAGGTGACGGCTCCCAGACAAGCCGATGGTTCCATTGAAGCAGGAGGAATGGTTCAGGTTTCGGCTTCTGTCTTCAACCAGGGTGCTACCGGCACAGATTGGGTCTTGCTTTATGTGGATGGAAAGATTCACGACAAAATGCTTTTCCCGGTAGTTAAAAACAACGCACGAAACATCCAATTCGCGCTAAGAATCTATGATGCCGGCGAACACACCGTCAGTATCGGGAACACGCCACAACAAAAACTTATGGTAAAGGGAGAAAAGCCAGCCATTGTCTTTGAAAATCTGCAAATTTCAGCCAACAGATGTCTTGCTGGTGAACCGGTCGTTCTGAAAGCCCTCATCCGGAATCTAACCTCGGAAAGTCAGCAAAGCAAGGGAACCCTCTATATCGACGATCATCTCTACAAAGAAGATCCGATCACTTTGGGATCAGGCGAGGAAAGAACCCTCGAACTCCGTCTAATCATCCCGGCTGGCAACCATACGCTCCGACTGGGAAACAGTGCCTCTGTCAACCTCCTGGTACAACCTGGAGAACAACTGAATCTGAAAGAGCAGAAAATTTGGCAATACGGATCCCCCAGATCCAAACCCTTTGCCATTGAGGCAGATGCCGCAGCCAACCGTTTCAAGATTGCTGCAGCAGGTTCAGATTTCTATCATGCGGAGGATGCTTATGCAGCAGCCTATGTCAAAGGTGTCAAAGGGGATTTTGTGGCCACGGTGACCCTTTCTGCATTTGGCGAAAGAACCCATGAATGGTTTAGAAGCGGGCTCTTCGTACGCAACGACATCGCGAAGAGCTTCGATGTCATGCCAGGCAGCAAAGGATCGGTCCTCCTTTTTGGAACACCCGGGAGAGCCGGCATCGAATACGATGAATTTGCAAACGGTTGCATGCACAAGGCCAGTAGCCAGAATCTTCCGGAACATAGCAAAACGCCCATCTACCTGAAACTGGTTCGTCATGGCAACAGCTTCAGTGGATATGTCAGCCTGGATGGTACGAACTGGATCCTCGAAAAGCACTCAACAGACATCCCCGGAATAGCTGAAAGTGTTGACCTGGGATTGGCTGCAGGCGGTCCGGATACCCGTCAATATTGGGTTGAGTTCAAAGACTGGAAAATCGAAGTAGCAAAGTAATCAACCATGAAATGCCATTCGACAGTTGTCTGGTTGACCCTCCTGACATGGATGCTGTTGTTACAGACCATGGGTTCCTCAGCTCAACCTGCAGAAGGGAAATTGAGGCATGACAAAATTGCCTTTCATGCGGCACAGTATGATGCCCATGGAAAACTACTTCCCTGGAAACCCTGGGAGGAGGTGCTGCGCCTCGAGATGGATTGGTATCACCGAGCTCCTGCCGACCAAAATGGCTGGCCGGTCTATTTCCTGGCAACATTCATTGATCCGGAGTACAAACCCTACAAAAATGAGATCATCCCCTGTACCCAA
>JAJTBP010000329.1 GCA_021286825.1 Marinilabiliales bacterium
CCGTAGAGGTTGGCTTGAATGCGGCCTTTCGATCCCTCGACATTGGGTTTGTCCAGCCAGAATTTCAGTACATGATTGCCTGGATTGCCCGGTTCCGGAACGATGCGAGCATATCGTTGGGTGGAATCACCTCCCTGATACTGCAGGGAAAAGCTGCCAATCTCCGGGTTTTCATCGAGGTCCATCACCCAGTCGTTGTGGTCGGGCAGGGAGTGGTCGATCCCGATGATGTCTGCATCGCCGCCTTTTGACACGACGCTGGAGGTGGGTTCAAAGCCCGACTGGAAAATCAGTGTTCCGTTGTGGTGCGTGGGAGATTCCTGGGCACACGACTGAAATGAGCCGAGACAGGTAGCCATCCAGAGGAACAGGAGAAATTTGAAACGGCCCATACGGTCCGATATCGATCCTCCGGGATGGGTGATCTTCCGGAAATTTGCTGAGGTTTTCATGGGGTACTGGCCAATGGGGTTGAACATCCTTCCCGATCAGAGATCCGTCAACATCAGGATGGGGTCGGGACTGACCATTTCATCCGATTTCAGATCGATACCATTCCCTTCGTAACGGTTGTTGACCGAAAGAATGGTGGTTCCGCCATAGGAAAGCAGTCCGAAGTTGTGGTTGTAGCGAAGGATGTTCTGAACGACCCTTACGTTAACGGATCCCTCCCCGAGATATTGGATCAAGGTACCGCAACCGTCGTTGGCTTCGACCAGATTTCCGGTGATCAGAATGTTCTGGCAGGCGGAAAGAAGGATTCCATGCCAGCCGTTTCTGGCCACTTCACACTTTTCGATGAGTGCATCCGTACAATCGGCCAGGTGGATGCCACATCCCAGAGGGGAGGTATCCAATCGGCAGTTTTGAATGTTGACATTACGGCAGTGGGAGAGCAGAAGGTTGTGCAGTTGCCGGGAGCCGGAAGGGACCGATACACCGTTCTCGTTCAGGTCGCAGGACTGGATGTTCACCTTGTCGGCTCCCGTGATGAAGAGACCGTTGAAGGTACAGTTCCGGATGGTGAGGGCTGCAACTGTGATGTTTTTCATGGATCCGGTTTTGTTTCCATAGAAGAGGATGCCACCGCGGTTGTAATTGCCGCGATAGGACCGACGGCTGTTTGGGTCGGTGCCCGGATCCGGGTCGGTGGATCCTTCCAGGACAAAACCCTGCAGCACGACATCGTGCAAGTCGTCGGTGGCTTGGATCATCGCTTCCCGTTGTCCGGAGGCGGGATCCAGCATGAGGATGGTGGACAATCCTTCGCCGACAAGTGTGGTTCCAGAGGGTATTTTCAGCGTGGCCGGGAATTTGTGCAATCCGGCCGTTGCCAGGACCAGGTTACCGGTTCCGGCGGCTTTGTCGATGGCTTCCTGCAGTGATTCACCGGGTTTCACCCGAATGACGGATGCTCCGGTATCCTTCCAGTGCAGCGCTTCTGCTCCGGCCGGATAGGCGATGGCAGAGGCCGATGGCTTATTTATTGGTTTGACGTTGGGTTTGTCGGTGGCACGAAAGGCCGTCAGAACGCTACGACTGGCCTGCGGACGCACGGAGTCGGCCGCCATTTTTGTATAGGGAAGATCGATGCCTCTAGCCGCATAGTGACGGTAGACATATTCGTAGTCGTCACGCAAGGAGAGGGCCCGATCGGAAATTTTTCCATAGCAGTGGGGCGCATGGCCCAACAGATAGCTTGCCGTATATTCAAAACCCAACCCGATGCGGTGATCGGCGATGGAGAAAAGATCGGTTCCCTGGGTGAAGGCTACCTTGGCAGCCCCGGCAAATTCGCCCAGTCCGAGTTGTACATGTCCCTGATCCCGGGTAGATTCCTGGCACTGGCCATCGGGATAGATGTATTTGAAGATGCTGCCATTCACGGGAGCATGGTAGAAATGTTCCAGGGCATTGTCGTAAATCTCCCTGTTATCGGTGAAAATGGCAAGGGCGAGTAGGGAATGGATGATGGCTCCGTCCCAGTTGCCGTTTGCCTGTGGATAATAGTAGCGGATCAACGGATAGTAGACTTGCATCAACATCCGTGTGAAGTCGGAGATCCCTTTGGCTGACCAGCCTGAGGCTCCGTAACGCAGGATCTCCGCAGCATTGCAGAGTTGATGACCGGTCCAGCCGGCCAATAGTTTGGCATCGTTGTAATCAAAATCCCAAAGCACGGTTGACCAGCCATTCAATATTTCGATGGCTTTGCGACTGTAATGGCTATCGCCTGTCAGGTACCACATCAAGGCACAGTTGTAAGCCATGCCGGCACCTTTGGAAAGGTCGTCGCCGCCGATGTTGGGTTTGCCGTAAGGTCCCCTGAGCACATGGGCGTGCGGAATCACCTTGAAAGTGGTGTCGGTGGTCGATTTCAATTTGTCGAATGCCGCTTTCCAGGGAGAGAGGCCGGCTTCGACCTGTTTCTTCATGAAAGCCATATCGGCCGCGCTCTGATCAATACCCGGGTGGATAAATTTCTTTCCATGCACGCAAGGTTTAATCAAAAAAAGAATGATTATCAGAAAGATATATTTTTTCATCATGGCCTGGGGTGTCTAGCAACAGAAGAAGATTCCAACGGTATGGGAGATGAAACAGGTGTGGAAAATCAGAGGACCAAATCGGGAGTTTCCTCCGTCAATGGCCCTCTGTCCCGACAGACTATTTCATTGCGTATCGCTTGATACTGATTGTCATACTGGGTGCAGTGTTGTTCACTGCGTTGATGTAGATGTAAGCCCTGTACTTGCCATCAGCTGTCTCCACCCAGGTTCCGGCCTGAGCTTTGAAGTTGATGATGTAGTTGGGGGCATTGGTGAAGTCGAGCTTCGGGAAGTCGGCATCGTCAACATAGACACCGTACTGCAACCTGGCCAGGTTCTGATCGTTCAGCGCCCAGGTCTTGGACATCTTGGTGCTGTTGGTCAGTCCGGAAGGCAGGGTCACGCCCGGCAGATACTCCGGACTTGCGGCGGGAGATACCAGAGCATGGGTAAAGGTGATCCCGGCAATGTTCCTGTAAAGGTAAACGAGATCAATCTTGCCCGGATTGGCAGCGGCTCCGGCTGCGTCATAAAGGGCCAGGTCGGCAATGGAGAGATACATGGCCTTGTTGTCGGTGCAGACGAGGTCCAGTTTCATATCCATCTTGGTCACGGCATAGGGTCCCATTTCATAGGTGACTGTCTGTCCGTTGCTGGCTGTGGCCGAGAAGGTGAAGTTTACCTCCTTGCCTCTGGCAGCTTCCGGCACGGTGTAGAAATAGCGCAAGGTAGCAGCACAGGTATCCTTTGTAAAGGTGACCACGGTGTTGACATCGGTGGTTACTGAGGGAGATCCGACGGTTACACCTACGTCCACACCACTTGAATTGGTGTAGAAGGATCTGTTTTCCAGGTAGGTCGTAGCTGCGCCGGCGATGGATGCAGTGACTTTGGCTGAA
>JAJTBP010000330.1 GCA_021286825.1 Marinilabiliales bacterium
GACGGGAATGATGGGAGCCAAGGCATCCGAATCATTCGTCTTGTTCAACTTTGAATCCAACAAAGGCTTATAAAAAGGTTTATACGGAACGAAATTCAGAGAGGGATAGACTTCTGGCTCCAATACCAAAGTGCCTTGCCTCGGGGCTCTGGAGTAAAACACGCCTAAACCAAGGGAGACAAAAGGTGTAAATCGGTCCTTGGTGGTGCTACCCATTTTGTAGTCCAAGAAATTGAATTCGAAAATGGATTCAAATGTCTGAATGGAGCGCTTGAAATGGTAACTGTTGTCCTCCTTTTTTTGGAACAGCTCAAATGGAATACCATTGGCGTCATTTAGGGTGATTCGGGAAGAGGGCTCAGCAAGGTTCACATTCGGGAAGGTACCTTCTGACTGCAAATTTCCTGTCACCAATTGGCCACGAAGGGAAATCCTTCTGTTAAAATTCCATCTTCCCAGCACACCGTAGAGGGGAGTAACTTGATGAAGATAGTCTACGTTCTGAAGATCACCCCAGTAAACCGCTGCACCAATTCTGATACCCAGATCAGCAGATTTTTGCGGACTAGCCGACAAAAAACTGATAATGAGAATAATAAATATCAGAAATTTTTTCATGCATTGACGAAAATGTAAATATCCGGAACACATTCGGTAATCGTTGCAGCGATTGGAATGGATACGGTTGCAAAGGTAACAGAATAGGCCGAAAATTAAACCATTGGGGGTGCTTCCGGCAAAAAATAAGCGTTAAAAAACGTTTCAATTTCTTTTATCTGCGCCCCAAAGCAATTTTTTACGAAGGGTTTCGTAGAATGACTGGTTTTCAAATTTGAGCACATTGATGGAGAAGGGTGATTTTCGGATTTTCCAGACCACATTTTCATCGAATGGTTCTGAACGTGAATCCAATGAAGCCATGTATCGGGCACCTCTTCCTTCAACCTTCAGTGTCACCTCTTCGTGGTCTGGCAAGACGACCGGACGGATGGCCAGGTTGTGAGGGGCAATTGGTGCAATGATAAAATTGGCTGCTTCCGGTGTAAGGATGGGACCTCCCACACTGAGGGAATAGGCGGTCGAGCCGGTGGGGGTAGAGACGATGAGGCCATCCGACCAATAGGAATTGAGCAAATCACCACCCACCAGAACGTGGACGGTAATCATCTGTGAAGAGTCCTGTTTGTGTACGGTAAACTCATTCAAAGCATATGGAAAATTGGAAAACAATCCATTGTCATTCTCAAGCTGGATCAATGAACGGGGCTGAAGGATGAATCTTCCGCTAAAAAGCTGCTCCATTGAGGCTTCCAGTTCCGCTTGGGCAATGTCCGCCAGAAATCCCAGTCGGCCACTGTTGATGCCTACCATGGGTATACCGGAATCCCGAACAAAGGTAATGGCTTCAAGAAAAGTGCCATCTCCGCCGATGCTGAGGAAAAAATCGACCTCTTTCAACTCCTGATGATTCGAGAAGGTTGGAAAATTTGCCACGTCCAATCCAGCTTCCTGTCTAAGAAATTCAAGAAACGGCTTGTACAGGATCACTTCTGTCTTGTGCAAATGAAGCAATTCCAACAGTCGCTGCATACTTTCCTTGAAGATGGGGCTAAAATTCCAGCCAAAAAGAGCAATTCTCATTCCGTCATTTGTTAGGTATTGATGTATCGCATGAACTGATCGAACCGGTCGTCGATCAATCCTTTTAACGGAGTCTGGTCCATGAAGGTGGCGCGGATGTCATAGTTGTATCGGGTCAATGTCTGGATGATGGCGGAGAGGTCGACCTGATTCAATTTGATGGTGACGATCAATTCAGTGGTTGTTTCAACGGGTTTCCAGGTATAAAGACTCAATATTCTGGCGTCATTGCCTTCAATGATTTGTGTTATCTGAGAGAGGGAATAGTCCTTCTCGCACATCTGCAGTTCCAAAATCCCTCCAGGTTCATTGGGTGCAAAGAGTGAGATCAACCGATTTCCAAGGTCCATGACCGAAACAACGCAAAGATAGCTGTGGTCTTCACTCTACACCGGGACGACGGTTACCTGAAGATTCATGGCCAATGCAGCCACTTCAAAAATATGCTGATTGGGATGGACATGAAATTTCAACAATTGTTGCTCAGGAATGCATTCCAGAGAGGCATCGAAGTTGTTGCCATCAAAAATATCCTTGTCTGCCACAACACCGATGTACTCATCTCCCTCAACAACCGGAAGATGGGATACTCTGAAGACTTCCATGACGGTCAATACCTGCGAGGCGCTGTCGCTTCGGCTGACTGAGGGTATGGAATCGGAAATCAATTTCCCGGCTATCATGGCAAAACCTCCTGTGGTGTGAGAATACGAATCATTTCGTAAATTGCAAACCTAATTAATCGGAAGCAAAAATGACTCGTCTCAGTGTAAATATAAATAAAATTGCAACGCTGCGGAACAGTCGCGGCGGATTGGTCCCCAGTGTCACGAAGGCAGCCATCGAATGTCAAGGATTTGGCGCCGAAGGGATCACCATTCATCCACGGCCGGATGAAAGACACATCCGTTATGCTGATGCAAGGGAATTGAGGCCCTTGGTATATACCGAATTCAACATTGAAGGTTATCCGGATCCACGATTCATAGCCCTGGTCAAAGAGGTTAAACCAGAACAAGTCACCTTGGTCCCCGATGGTCCGGATGCCATTACTTCCAATGCCGGGTGGGATACGCTGAAACACGGCGGCATTCGTGTCTCCGTTTTTACCGGCACAGAGATTGAAATGATCCAGGGAGCCAAAGCGGTAGGAGCCGATCGTGTGGAATTGTACACGGAACCCTATGCGACGGAATATCCTTTGGGTCGAGAAGCCGCCATCCTTCCATTTGTCAAGGCAGCCGAAGCTGCGGAAGAATTTGGATTGGGCTTGAATGCAGGTCACGACTTGAGTCTTGAAAATCTTGCCTATTTCGCTGAGCACATTCCCACGCTTCTGGAAGTATCCATCGGACATGCCTTGATTGCCGATGCCTTGTACCTGGGACTTGAAGAGACCATTCGGCGTTACAAGGCCTGTTTGGTTCACTGATGAACTGAGTCGAATTTTACTCATTGCCTTGCATGATCTTGCACTACAGGAAATACGGGGAAGGGAATCCCAATCTGGTGATCCTACATGGTTTGTATGGTGCATCCGACAATTGGATTTCCATTGCCCGGAAACTTGAAAACCATTACACCATTTGGCTTCCAGACCTGCGAAACCATGGCTCCTCCCCTCACCTACCCACGCATACCTACCGTGATCTTGTTCAGGATGTTGCCGACTTTTTTCAACAACATGAACTGAATGAGGTGATCCTCTTGGGCCACAGCATGGGAGGAAAAGTGGCCATGCTCCTTGCATCAGAATATCCTGAGTACATCCGGCATCTCGTGGTGGTGGACATTGCTCC
>JAJTBP010000016.1 GCA_021286825.1 Marinilabiliales bacterium
CAGTTCATAGTTTCGGCCAATCTGGGTCTTGAAGAGCGGATGACTGGTCCAACCCTTCCCGATGGCAAACGTAGCCAGTTCGGCGAGGTTCTCCACATTGCGTTTGTCGATGACCATCCGGAGGTTGATGGGAAAACCTACTTCCAGGGCCGCATCGATCCCCTCCACGATCTTTTCAAAGGTGGGCGATCCGTTCTTGAGGGACCTTCTTCCATCATGAATGCCCTGCGTTCCGTCCAGGGTAACCTGTATCTCCCGGATGCTTCCTTTGGATAAAACAGGAATATAATCCCGCAAATGGTATCCATTGGTCACCACACAAACCGACAAACCGGCCTCGTTGGACCGATCTATCAACCGTGCGACGAGGTGTCGCTGCCTCTCCGAGTTGAGCAACGGTTCACCTCCGAAAAGGGTCAGGTATTTTTTCCTTCCGGCAAATTGCTTCCGGACAAATGCGAAGAATGCATCGATGACCTCCTCCGATGCCGATTGCAGCGGATTTGTGTAGTCATCCTGGTAACAATAACGGCACTGGAAGTTGCAGCTGTAATTGGGTACAAAAAAGAGTTGCACCTCATCCTGGTCACGGTTGTCCACGAAATCGAAATAGCGGTTCCGGTAACTGCGCTGCTCCTGACCAGCCTCAACAAGGTATCCTTTTTCGGCCAGCTCCGACGAAAGGAGTCCTTCCGCCGGGGCCGTTCCTTCTGTCAAAAGCAGGGTGGCATCTTCACTGTCCAGCAGGTCGGCCTGACCGCTCAGCAGGTTGACGACAAAATATTGATCGGTTCCGTCAATTTTCGAAACAATGTTGTGCTTGGATGGTATCATCGGTGGTAACGCGATTGGGGTTCCTATGGGTTTGTGGCGGCTGACCGGCATTTTCGCTGGCTCAATCAGCGTTCAAGAAGAAAATTCCGCTGGGTCAACGGCCGACCGACAGCCCGGATTTCGTTTGGGTAAAGGTTCTGTCAGGTTCTTCTTCGGAGGTCATGCCTCCTGGCGGCTTCAGGGAAAGGGCAAGCCGGAAGATTACTTCCGGCCGCCGTTTCATGCTTCCTCAATCATGGCATCCTGCCACGGTCCTGGAAGTCTTTGCACAGCATTGTGCGACCACTTTGCTGTCCTTCACTTGTTGCTTCTTGATTAAACTTTTCATGAATTGTTCATTAAAATTCAAAACTATTTTTGCTTTGTGAAGCCATTGTCAATCAGGCCGGTAAGGTCTCAAGCAACCTCATGCGTTGCAGCTGCATTTTTTCTGCGCCCCCTTTTTCCCGGCCACCGTAAAACTGCAAACCTCTGCCTGACCCTTCGAATAGGGTTTGGACTCTTCGAGTACCACTACCTCCCCGAACCCTGCCCGACTGAGGGTTGCCATGTATTCCTCCCTGGTCACGGCACCCGCCCAACATTCGGCGACAGCTACCGGATCATTCTTGTATTGCGCCGGAATTTCAGATGTGGCAAAAATATCGCTCACCACAAACTTTCCTCCCGGTTTCAGGATACGATGGATCTCTTGCCAAACCGCCAGCTTGTTGGTGGCATGGTTGATGGTACAGTTCGAGATCACCAAATCGGCCACCCCTTCGCCCAATTCAATCTTTTCCAGGTCACTGTGCAGAAACTGAACATTCTGTACACCAAACTTTTCGGCATTCTTTCGTGCCGTTTCCAACATGCCCGATGAGATGTCTATGCCGTAAACATATCCTTCCGATCCCGCCTGTTCCGCCATTCGCAAGACGTCTGTGCCTCGCCCGCTGCCGAGATCGACACACACCTCGCCGGGATGCACCTCGGCATAATGAATGGCCCCCCCGCAGGAAAGACAACAATCTGATTTTGCTAATTCACTGTATCTTAAATTAATAGAAGAATAGTCCATGATCTGAAAAAGGTTGATTGCCCATTAAAACAGTTGGAACGAAAGATTGTTCGCAAAAGTACAAAACTTTATTAAATCGCATAAGTATCACCGATTATTTTTTTGAGATGGATTCTGGTTTTCGGCCACTCGGATCATTTAAACCCCAATCGATGGAATTTTTTCGGGGGATCGCTGCCGGCACCCAGACATGCTTTCCGGATATTTTCCATCCGTCGGCTGACAACGCATCCATTTTTTTGTGAAATTTACAGTCATCATCCCTTCAAATCCGAAGCCTATGGATCTCCAGTTGCTGGCCGGTGCTTTCGTCGCCCTGATCGCCCTGATCAATCCGATTCAGAAAATCTTTGTGGTAACCTCCCTGCAGGAGCAGTTTTCAGGAAAGGATTTGCGGTACCTCTCCTTCAAGGCCTCCCTGACGGCCCTCATCATTCTGCTGTTTTTCCTCTTCCTGGGTCATTTGATATTCAATTATGTCTTTCACATCCAGCTGTATGCCTTCCAGGTCACCTGCGGAGTCGTGCTCTTCTACAACGGGATCAATGGCCTTCAAAAAGGGGCCTTCCTGCAGGTCGACCGGAACGTAAAACTGGCCGATCTGACCGCCGTACCGGTGGCCATGCCAATGATTGCAGGTCCGGCAACCATCACAGCCGTCGTCACCTTCCCGGCCCACTACGGGAAATTGATCACCATTCTGGCCATCTTCCTGGCCTTGGCCGTCAACCTCCTCCTGATGATCTTCGCCCGCTCGATCGGCAAACTGTTCGCACGTTTCAACCTGATGAATGCGCTGATCCGGATTACCGGCCTCATTGTGGCCACCATCGGCGTCCAGATGGTCTTCAACGGCATCACCACCTTCATCGGATCGATCCACCCGTTGGGGTAACGTTTGAATAGATCGGGGGATCCGTTAGCCCAAGTGTTGGCATATGGCAACCTTCGCCGGACATGAAAAAACCCTGCCGAAATTTGGCAGGGCTTTTCAGCGTGGGGCCATTGGCCTGGAAGATATTATCTTTTGCAGCTCCCTTGACCAGTATTGATTCGGTACTGTCTTCCGTTTTCCATGTTACCTGAGACAATTTCCTGGAAAGCAGAAGAGGTCAGATAGATGGGTTGATAGCTTAAGCCGGCTGCAGTGAGTTGTCTGTTGAAGGCCCTCAAATGGTTTCGGGATCCACGTGTCAGATTTTCAAATACCATCAAAATATTCTGGTTGACCGTATTTCCTGAGGCGACTGTCAAATCACGAATGTCCAACTCCTCGATCAACGCTCCTACACCATTTGCTTCGTTAAGGCCGGCAGCTCCTTTCGTGGTTAACGATTGATACAAATCGGTGAATTCCTTTGTGTCAAAAAGTCCACGGGCTGCATCCGCCTTAACAATTCCTTCGTTCGAGAGCAACAGCAGAATGGCATTCATGTGCCGGTTTTCTGCTTCTGATATGCGGCTGAAGACACCATTGCCAAACTTCTCCGCCAGAAAGGCATAGACATCCCTCGCCAGCTTCTCTTCCTGCTGCATCTTCAAGAGATCCGTTTGCTCGGTAGCGTTAAGTGCTGCAGTGGCAACAAAGGCAGATTTGAGCGTTTGCTCCGCGATGGTACTGGTTCCATCGGTTCCTACTTCCAGGATCGTGCCAAATTGTTCCATGGCCGGCTCGGTATCATTCTTGGAACAGGCACCGAACATCAGACCCAAAAAAAGCATCGTACTTCCTAACATCATGTGTGATTGTAATGTTTTCATCGTAAAGAATTTTAAAATAAGCGAATGTAATTTTTGTGTGCAGGCAGACTTCCACTTGAAAGAATCCAGCCACTGGTTACCTTCGCAGCTTTCACAGGGGGTGGTCAGTTAAGGTTTTATTGGGCCGATTGTGCTTCTTGCCGATCGCAGATGCCGTTGTGGTTAAGATCGGTAAATCCCGCACCCTGACAACTGCCAGCCGTACATCCCTGCTGACCGTTCCGATAACGATGTTGACCACCTTTCCCATTACCTTTACAGGTGCCTTTCCCATTTGACTTCCCTTGCTGAGCGCCTGTACAATTTCCATATTGTGCAGTACCATTCGCCTGTGCGTTCGAATTGCCTGAATTGCGGTTTTGAAGTGTCTCTCCAGTCGCTGCCCAGACCCCGAAGGTGACAAGCAACAACGTTCCTATCCAAATTTTTCTTTTCATGACTTTTACTTTTTACATATACTTACTGTTGATTGATCCTTCTCCATCCTTGTCCGTTGCGGTACTTCCCGGGCCCTGGATTTCCCTTCACGGTCTCAGTGTCGAAGAATACCTTGAAGATATCTTTCAGCTGCTCTTTTTGAGGAGCCGTACAAAACCGATTGATATCCAAATAATATCTGAATGTGATGATTTTGAGCCGCGCATGTTGTTTTCCCAAGGCATCCGCTAGTTGTCCAAGCCGGATGCTATCGGCGTTTTGCGCAGTCAATTCTTCCAACATATTTTTCCTGATTTGATTGAGTTCCTGCTGGAGGGCCGAGGCTTCACTTCGGAACCGCAGGTTGACCTCCCTGAACGCCTCCATCTGTGCCTCCGTCAGGTTCAGCTGATCCCGAAAATAGCG
Organism: Marinilabiliales bacterium; assembly: GCA_021286825.1. Taxonomy (GTDB): domain Bacteria; phylum Bacteroidota; class Bacteroidia; order Bacteroidales; family Prolixibacteraceae; genus CAINVV01. Next base: position 4,499 of record JAJTBP010000016.1, read on the forward strand.
TCCGTTGAAGGCCGGACCGCCAAAATTGCCAGCTGTTTCCGATTCGTTTTGCGCGGTTTCCTTGTTTTGCTCTTTTAGCAGATGATATCCCAGTGTCGCTAGGGCAGAGAGGTTGATGATCAACAACAGGGCGGATATCCATAAGAGCAGTTTTTGCTGTTTTGCGGTCATGGTCTTCATTTTTTAATTTTCAATCAAGGCTCCGATATCTTCCATCGCCAGGTCATCCAGCAAGGCCAGTTCCATGGGGACACGATCCTTCGTCTCCATTTTGTGGATCAAATCGCCAATTTTTACCCCACCAAGAATGGCGATCAGAATGGAGGCTGCGATGAACAATCGCTCGACCCTCCCGAATACCAGATTGCGCTCGCGTCCCTTCAGACGGTTCAAAGCCCATTGATCCAGGATGCGATCTGTCAGTTCCGTGGAAGGTGTCACCCTTCTCTCCTGTTCTATCGCTCCGTAGAACTGTTGCATCCATCCCAGCTCGGCAGCGCAACGGGGGCACTGCTGTTGGTGATTTTCCATCCGGCTGCGCTCTGCTGCTGACAATTGGCCATCCAACATCGACTGCAACTGGTCCTTAAATTCTGAGCATTCCATCTGTTCGTTTTTTTATTAGACAATTCTATCTGCAATTTCCTGCGCTTGGTTCAATTTTTTATTCGGGAGAGTAGCCGCTCCTGGAGGTTTTTCTTGGCTCTGAAGATCAAAGACTCCACGGCTCCCTCTGTCAATTCCATGATGGCAGAGATCTCCTTTTGGGACAACTCTTCATATTTGCTAAGGGTAAAGGCAATGCGCTGTTTCTCTGGTAATGTGGCCAGGGACCGGTCAATCAGTTCGGACAGCTCACTCGCCAACATCTCTTCCTCCGGACTTTGGGATGTCTCGTGATGGGAGGTGCGCTCCTTCTCTTCACTTGCACCGGTCCACCATCCAAAACCAGTTGGGAAGAGCAAACGTTTCTTTTTTCTTAAATGGTTGAGAGAGGCATTGACCGCTATCCGGTAAATCCAGGTAGAAAAGGCCGATCCTTCCCTGAAAGAGCGAATATTTCCAAATACCTGAATAAAAACCTCCTGGGTCAGATCCTCGGCATCTTCTCGCTGGTGGACAAACCCCATGCAGGTGCGAAAGACTTTATCCTTGTAAAAGTCGATGATTTCCCTGAAAACTTGAGGTTCTCCTGCTACCAATGCCCGGATCAATTCCTGTTCTTCCATCCCCTTTGATTACCTGCTTTGATCCATTAGAAACAAACGAAAGTCAAATCCTGCGCAAAATCACAGGATTTTTTCAACAAGGGATGCCATGTGCCGATCAGCCAACCACATCCGCGCTTTTCATCGGTAGTTTTTTCAAAGGAGCCTCATGGAATGATCTCATCCATCCCAGGGGTCAAGGAATCAGTTTGTTGTGCTGTCTCAAGGCCTCCAGCAACCTTTCATCATTGCGCTTGTCCGGTATGACCATGCCAGCGAACAATCCGGGATAACCCAGATTGACCGAAAAGGAATCGCCGGTGGTCATCATCAGCGGATCGATCGTGATCCAGTCGCACGAAGCAGATGAATAGGAGGGCCAGAAATAACCGGTGTAGATCACCGTTCCGTCGGCTTTCAAGGCAAAGGCTACCCCGTAGACCGATTTGGGCATCTTTTGGACCTTCTCAATTCCACTGGCGGATAGCTTGAAGGTATGAGTCGAGGCGTTGTAATTGATCAGATCCGCAAAAGTCAGCAGGGGAGTCTCCTTCGTGACGACCGACGACTCGAGGATCTGGTAACTCTTGTCGGCAGTGGCGAAGGATTCCAGCAGATAAAATTCCACACCCGGACCCCCCTGGCGATTGGGGGTGGTGGCATCCTTGCTGCAGGAGGTAAACAGGGTGAACAAAACCAGGCAGCAACATAGGGTCAGGAGTCGTTTATTCATGGTCTCAATTTTTCAGGTGGAAGCAGATCCGCTCTGCGATCGCCATTCGTCAGGCTTGCATGAAATCGAGCGGCACTTGACGGAGTCGCTCAATGTCGGCAATCTTCGCCTTGACATCGAAGCCGGAGATACAATCCACACGGCAACTGCTGCACTGGCTGCAGACCTCCGTGGAGGGAACCGTCTCGGCCAGGGTATGCCAGGCCTGTTCGTAGTTGTGATAGCCGTGGGCATACATGTAGCTGCGCATGTAGGTGGGGATGTCCAGCCCTCCCGGACATTGGGGTACACAACTTTTGCACTGCTGGCAATACAATCCGGTCGATGCAGGCACTCCCAACAGGGCGAGCTGCTTTTTCTCCTCCTCTGTCAGTGCGAGGTTGCGGATCATGGCCAGGTTCTTTTGCAACTCTTCGATGGATCGCATCCCCGATACGATGCTGGTGATGTGCTCGTTCTGCAAGGCCCATTTCAGCAGGGCATTGGACTCCATCTGCGGTCCCGACTTCTCCCGGTAGACCCCTGCCGTCGTCTTCATGGCGACGATACCCATCCCCTTGTTGGCGGCCAAGGCAATGGCGGCATCCAACATTTCACGGTTCTGCACCTTGTAGTTGTAGGAGATCATGGCGAAGTCATAGGCCCCGGTCTCGGCCGCAGCGTTGAGCGCCTCCACCGTATCGCCGTGCGAGGCAATGCCGGCAAACCGAATCTTGCCCTCCTTCTTCAGCGCCTCCATCGTCTTCAGCACCGCCTCATGCTGCACCGTCTCCTTCTTGGCGGCAAAGGGCAACACCATCACGTCGATGTGGTCCATGCCAAACCGCTTCAGACTGTCTTCGGCTACTTTTCGGTATTTATCGGCCGTGAAGTCGCTGTTGAGCAACCCCGACCGCTTGTCGATCTCCTTCGGAATGGCCGCCGTTCCCAGCAGGAAATTCTCCCTTGGAATCCCCTTGAGTCCTTCGCCGACGAGAATCTCATTGTTGCCATTGCCATAGTAAGTGGCCGAGAAAAACAGCTTGATGCCCATGTCATAGGCGGCCTTGACAAATTCCGGGTTGGTGGTGCCACCCGTACCCATGCTGATCAACGGCAGCTTGATGCCACTCTTGCCCAGCATCCGGCCGGGAAGTTCTGGTGCCTTGATCTTGGAATCCATCCGCTCCGCAGCCTGGAGCGTAGCAGGAAGGAGGGCCGCTCCCGTGGCACCCAGGAGCCCCTTTTTCAGGAAATTGCGCCGGTTGTTCGTATCCATAAGTCTTTCAATTATATGGGTTCATTTGCATCAGCTGAGAGGACCCGTCCATCGGGTCGCGGCAGGCTGCCGCACACATCCCTGCAAGTTAGCAATAATTTCAGCAGATCTGCAATGGTAAACTGTTAAAATTCAGTGGTTATCGTGACCTTTGCCGGATCCGCAGGGACCGGCTCCTCCTCCGGCAAGCACTCCTTCCGGTAATCATCGGGATCGATCGCCATCGGTTCGGCCTTCAGATCCCGGTACCATCCCATTTTGATTCAGCTTCGGCTAACCAATGAATACCACCTTTGTAAAGAATAGCGTGGAAAGTCCTTGAAATCCTGGATTATGACTCCGTTCAGCCAGCCTGCCCCTGCTGCCGCAACGCTCCCTTTTCCCTTCGTTCGCGACACCACACAGGGCTGCCCCGTTCCCCCTCAAATCCGTCTGGGGTGGCCGGGGAGGGTTGACATCCGTTCCAGGCGAGACAGATCGGCCCAAACAAGGGAATGGATAGCTAACTGCCTCTTTTCATGGGTTCGGAAGGGGTTGACGACCCCAATGTGGACCATTCTTTTGATCGCAACCCATGGGAAAGGCACCATCTTCCGGTGGTTACGGGTCGGTAGGCGCAGAAGGTTGCAAGTCCCAGGGCATAAAAAAGGCAAAAGACGGAATCGGGCGATCCCATCTTTTGCGGTGTCATTCGTCAGGATGTTTGCTCAACCTGACCTGTCGGAAAAAATGTTCTGCAAGATACAGGTTGCAAACCAATAATTAAAATGATTTCAATAAAATCCTCCTTTTCTCCAACAAAACTTCTCGTTTGACGAACGAACGAGCCCCAAACGCCGATCTTTCCCTTTCCAATTTTTTGCGTAACTTGCTCTTCTTACCTCCCGCCATCCGGGATGATCCAAATCAGAGCTACCATGAAACCCTTCCGATCCCCCGTTATTGTCTTGACAATCACTATGCTACTTGCTATTTCCAATCGGGTCACAGCCAAAGATCCCGTCGATTTCGTCAATCCGCTGATCGGCTCGATCGGCCACCTGCTCACCGCCACCACGGCCGATGTGCAGCTTCCCCATGGCATGATCCGCCTCTATCCGCAGACCACACCGGGTATCCGCGACAACTATCTGGCCGACAAGATCTACGGCTTCACCCTCTCGTCCATGTCGGCCGACTTCTCCGTCAATGGCTTCTGCCTGACGGCCCTCACTGGCACCCCCGCTGCCGATCCGGCCGCCAATGCCTCTCTCTTCGACCACGACCAGGAGAAGGCGACCCCTTACAGCTATTCGGTGCTGCAGATGGACAACGACATCCGCTCCTCCATGACGGCCACCGACCACGGTGCCTGTTACCAATTCCAATATCCTGCCGGGAAGGAGGCCACCCTCTTGCTGGTCGTCAACCAGCAGGCCGAGATCCACATCTCCGGCGACAGGGTCATCGAGGGGTACCAACACACCGGCCGCACCCCCGATTCGCGCCGAAAGCTCTATTTTCACCTCGAACTGAGCCGTCCGTTCCGTTCCGTTGGCAGCTGGTCGAATAAGGGGGTGACACCCGGCGAGCGCTCCGTCGAGGGGACCGGACTGGGCCTCTACGGCAAAGTGGGGGATACCGCCGGGACGCCGCTGACGGTCAAGGCCGGCTTCTCCTTCATCGGTCCGGAGCAGGCCATCGAGAACTTCGACCGGGAGGTGGCCACCCAGAGTTTTGAACAACTGTCGGCCGCCGCCCGCAAAACCTGGAACGATGCCCTGGGAAGGGTCATCCTTAACGGGGGATCGCTGGCGGATCGTACCATCTTCTATACCGCCTTGTACCGGGCCTATGGACGCAAGACCACCAATATCTCCGAATATGGCCGCTACTACAGCGGTTTCGACGACCAGGTGCATCCCACCGAAGGCCACGACTTCTACCAGATGGGCGAGAGCTGGGGCTCCTTCCGATCCCTCTTCCCACTCGGGATGCTGCTCGAGCCGGAGCGTCAAAACGACATCATCCGCTCCTACCTGCGGATGTACGACCAGACCGGCTACCTCGGCGATGCGGCCCACCGCCAGCGGGTGATGATCGGCAGGCATGAGGCGGGAACCATCGCCGACGCCTGGAGCAAGGGTTTTCACGATTTCGACCTGAAGAAGGCTTACGAGGGGATGCGAAAGAATGCCACCGCCGTGACGATGATCCCCTGGCAAAACGGTCCGGCCACCTCGCTCGACAGCATCTACTACCAGAAGGGATTCTTCCCGGCCCTCCCGCCTGGCGCAAAAGAGAGGGTCGGACTGGCCGCCGGCTTCGAGAAACGGCAGGCGGTCTCCGTCACCCTCGAGCATGCCTACGACGACTGGTGTGTGGCGCAGGTGGCAAAGATACTGGGCAATACGGCCGATTTCCAATATTTCACCGAACGCGCCGGCAACTACCGCAACGTGTGGGACGAAAGGATCGGCTTCATGGCCCCCAAGACAGCCGACGGTGCCTGGGTCTTCGGCGACAAGCCGTTGGATCCCATCTGGAGCGGCGGTCAGGGCGGGCGCGACTACTACACCGAGACCAACGCCTGGACCTATACTTTCCAGGTGATGCACGACATCCCCGGACTGATCCGTCTGATGGGCGGTAAGGCCCCCTTTGCCGACAAGCTCGACCGCCTCTTCCAGGAGCAGTTTGGCGGCAAAGGACTCAAGTTCACCTTCCTCAACCAGTTTCCCGATGGCACCGGACTCATCGGCCAGTTCAACATGGGCAACCAACCCGGCTTCCACATCCCTTACCTCTACAATTTCACCGACGAGCCCTGGAAGACCCAGCGCCGCGTGCGCGAGATCCTGAAGGTCTGGTTCACCGACGGTCCCCTCGGCATCTGCGGCGACGAGGACGAGGGGGAGATCTCCTCCTGGTACCTCTTCAGCGCCCTGGGTTTCTACCCCGTCTGTCCGGGCAACCCCGTCTATGCCATCGGCAGTCCGCTCTTCCCGGTGGCCACCCTCCGCACCGCTCCGGGAAAAAGCTTCACGGTCCGGGCCGTCGGGGTATCCGACCTTAACAAATACATCCAGTCGGCCCGACTGAACGGCAAACCCCTGCTCCGGCCCTGGCTTGCTCACGCCGACCTGGTCGCCGGCGGCACCCTTGAGCTGCAGATGGGCCCAACGCCCAACAAACAGTGGGGAAGGGAATAGCCAGCCTCCCGTTTGGATCGTCCGCAAGAACTAAAAAAAGATAACAGGGGATCGGAGGGCCACCTGATTTGTCCTGTGCATCCGGCTATCCGCAATCCCATGCGCCGCAGCCGCAACCCAACGTTTCGACGGATCCTTCTTGCTGCGCGGGCACATGCAAGGGTTCCTGCCGTGGGATGACCAAACCTGTGAATGCCTCTACCGTGGCATAACCCTTCTTCACCTTAGGAATCCTCCACCAGCATAATCCTGGGTTTTCTACTTCCCTCTACTCTCGTCCTCCCTTGTTTGATTCGCCTTGTCTTATGACAATCCGGTCATATACAGGATTTTGCATTTGTTATTGAACAAAAGGATTATTAACTTTCGGAACACCTAACACGCTACTTGACCTACTCTTCCGTTCGGGATAGGATGGTTAAAAGAGGGAGAATGGTGTATAGAAGTTAGTTAGGGGCAAGGATAAAACAAAACACATCATTCATCATATTATTAGAAAATGGAAAATTTGAAAGAAATTCTCGCTACTCCGAAACAAATTGGTCTACTATTAGGTGCTGGAGTATCCAAAGCGTGTGGATTACCGAATATCGAAGACATAACAAAAAAGGTAAAAGCTAGCATTACTAATGTTAAGTTCAATGAACTATTGGATGATAAAGACACCGTGGAGAATATTTTGAATAAAACTCAACAGTTAATAGTTTTACTTAAGTCAGGTAAAGAAATAAATACACTTAATGAGAATAGCATAATTGATATTGAAAAGGAAATTAAAAAGATAATTTATGATGAATTGTCGATTGAGAAGGATACTGATAACTTTTATAAGCTAGTTCTTTGGTTGAATTTTATTAATCGTGATTATGAAAAAGAGATTTTTACTCTTAATTACGATTTATTAGTTGAAAAAGCACTCGAAAAAGCCAGTCTGCCATATTTCAGCGGTTTTATTGGCAATGTAAAACCTTTTTTTATAGCTGACTCTGTAGATGATTTTCAAGGTATCTATGTAAAGCAAAGTTGGATCAAACTTTGGAAATTACATGGGTCATTGAATTTTGTAAAGGATGCTGTAGATAAAATATATATTGACAACAGTGGAAGTCGTTCTTCTGAAAATCTTTTAATATATCCCTCAATGGATAAATATTTGTCCTCAAGGAAGGCTCCATATATTTCCTATTTAGATAGATTACGCAAGTACCTAATTGATAAAGAAAAGATTGTTTTTGTGTTAGGATATTCTTTTGGAGATGACCATATTAATGAAGTTATTGTCAATGGACTTAATAATAATCATCGTTTGTCAGTAATCGCTTTGGCATATGGTGAAGATACCTTTAAGAAAGGGATTGAATTGCTAGGTAGTTATCCAAACTTTTCCATTTACACCAATAAGAAAAAATTCTCTAATCGAAGAGAAAGTGATTTCGATAGTCCCTCAAACATAGGTGATTTCAATAATTTTATCACATTGATTGCTGAAATTTCGTTTTCAAAACCTATTTCCACTGACTCTAAAACAACACCTGCGCCATGATATCGAACAATACAAATAGTGGTAAAATTGGTCAGGTGATAGAAGTAAACACTGAAAGAGTAATAGTCGAGATTAGTAATGAACTTGACAATTATAATATAATCCATAATGGAAATTTATATCGAATTGGCCAGGTTGGTAGTTTTGTGAAAATTATCAATGGACTTTCATGTGTTTATTGCGTAGTTGAATCATTTTCAACATATATGCAAACTGGTGATATTGCTATCAATAAGAAGGTTCTCAATGTATCATTACTTGGATATAAAAACATCAAGGGTCAGTTTGAAAGTGGAGCTAAAATAACTCCGAGTATTGCTGATTCTGTATTTTTGATTGATGAAGATGATATTAATATTATTTTCAAAACAGATGTAAAATTTCCTATTGAGGTTGGAAGAAACTATTTCTCTAACAGCCTTCCGGTATATTTAAACCTTAATGAATTTGTACTAAAACATTCACTGATTGTTGGCAGTACTGGTAGCGGAAAATCAAATACAGTAGCATATTTGTTAAATAATATTACAGCGGAATATAAAAGTGCAAGAATCATAATTATTGATATTCATGGAGAATATATGAAGTATCTTGGTGAAAATGCCAATGAGTTTTCAATTTTTAACACCACTAAAAAATTAGTAATTCCTTATTGGATGCTTGATTTTGATACTTTATGTAAGTTGTTTGGCCTTGCGAATAGTTTGACGTCTTCTTCAATTATTGATGTTTTTAGAGATAGAATTCTTCAAATGAAAAAAGCATTTGTTATTGCAGATGCTGAGCTTAAAAAAAGAATAAACATAGCGGATATAAATATTAATTCACCAATTCCATTTAATATTAAAAATATATGGTTTGAATTCTATAATAGAGGATATGGAACATTCGACAAGTCTTCTCGAGAATATGGTGATTTTGTTTATCAAAAAGATGAAGCTGGAAAAATTTTAGCTGGAGATGCAGATGCTATGATTAAACCTCAATTTGAGCCTTACTCGATGGGAGCAAACAGACCATTCAAATCAAATGAAGTTCAATATAAAAGCATCGCAGATAACATAGAGAATTTATTGCGAAACGAAGATTTTAAATTTGTATTTGGAGACGATGAATATATTAAAGGTGAAAAGGGCATCGCTGAACTGATTGCATCATGGATTGAAAATGAAAAACAAATAAGCGTATTGAATTTGAGTGGCATCCCATACAACATATTGGATGTTGTTATTGGAGTACTATCAAACTTATTATTTGATACTGTTTATTATTCTTTAAAGATTGATGAAAAAAAATTTGAAGGTCGACCGCTTTTACTTTGCTATGAAGAAGCACATCGTTATTTAAACGCAGATACTCAGAATAGTTTTTCGCAAAATGCAGTTGAACGAATAATGAAAGAGGGACGTAAATTTGGAATAGGGGCAATGATAATTTCACAAAGACCAGTTGAAATTCCAAATCAAATTTTATCACAGGTGAGTACTTTTATTGCACTTAGGTTAACAAATAGTGAAGATCAATCGAAGATTGTAAGTTTTGCACCAAACAATTTTTCATTGTTTTTGAAATCATTGCCCTCATTAGGTAATGGAGAGGCATTTGTAATTGGTGAGTCAATGAAAATTCCAATGAAAGTAAAAATACCCTTATTGGAAACAGTAAGGAACGTAAACTTTGCAACAAAAATTGGTGCTTGGCAGCAAGATAAACCAGATGAATTGAACTACAACGATACAATAATCCGTTGGATGCAAAAATAAAAAGGAGGTAAATATGGATTTAGAATGGCAACAAGTTGGATGGGACTCAAAGGACATTGAAAGAATCGCTCATGATGGAGTGAATTTATATGTTGAATTCAAGAATAATAATTCAGGATATAAATATTTTGACGTACCATTTGAAATCTTTCAGAGAATTATGAACAAAGAATGTATTAGCAAAAGTGAAGGAAAACCTTCATATGGTGCGACTCTTTTCAATTTGGTTAAAAAAGCTGGATTTCATTACGAACAGTATAAGTAATTTTTGAATTGATTAAATCTTGAATAATGTATTAATCCCAGCCCCTAACAGCACCTATGCCCAATAGCCTATGAAAGAGCAAATTGAAACAGCATTGCCCCGCAGAAAATTTGTAGCGGTGGACAATAACGAAGCCCGTAAAACGGCTACTGGGCATAGCTGCCATCCGTTAGCTATAATCCTTGAAGACAGTGTTATCTTGAAATTGACTACATAAAAAGACAAATTGAAATGGAAGAACTATTGACCGAACTCTTTGACGAAACTGTAACTATTTTTTTTGCACGAGAAGCCCAAAATATTTTGGACGATGTGGCGGAGCGTAATTTATGTGGACGACTTGCCATTTATCTGACTACCAAGTTACAGGAATATAAACTTATGGGTTACTATGCAGACCCCGAATATAATCGTAAACAAGGTGGAAAGATAAAAACTATCTTAGACAGTGAGATGAATGAAATCACTATTCAAAGCGACTTGATTGTTCATAGCAGAGGTGAAATAATTGGAATGGATAATTTAATCACAATTGAAATGAAAAAATCAACACGACCCGAAGCTGAGAGAGTAGCTGACAGAATAAGATTGAGAGCAATGACTCAGGACAGTTACGATGGTGTTTGGTCCAATGATGGTGTAACACTTCCTGAGCATGTTTGCGGATACTTTGTTGGAGTATATATGATATTAAACCTTGCTTCAAGGAGTTGTTTCTTTGAATATTACGAACATGGTCAATTAGTAGGTGAGCGGGTACAAACATTTTAGCACTAATGAAAAAAATTGAATGGGGACATTTTTAAACATTAACTTAGACCGACCGACACCGACCAAATTTATTTGGAAACATTTTCTTTTCACTTTGTTGTGGACAATTGGAATACTTGTTTTCTTTTTCCGTGTTGATGTTGTTCTCTTAAATAAATACAATATAACGATTGAATGGCTTGAAGGGACATTGCCAATTGCAATTTTGATTTTAATTGGTCTAGTAATGCTGACCCAAAAATGGTATTACAGCTTAGCACTCTTTCTATATCCATTCTTAGCGTTTGCTTGGTTTATTCCTAAGGTAGTTTTGAGTAGGGGTAAAATTTATCTGTTTTTAAATTATCTGACTTTCATTTTCAACAAGTTTAAATGTTTCAAACGAACACTACTACACTTTGGACTTTTTACTCTCGCGTTTATGCTTCTTGTAATTGTCTCCGACTCTTGGACAAAGTGGTTCGCTGTCGGTGTAGTTGCATATTTCTATTTGACATTTTTATTGCATTACATAAGACAGTCTTTCCGTCCAGCGACACTATTTGGAATAAGCATTGAGACATTTATTGATGACTTGCTTACAAAAGGAAAGCAAAACGAATCAATTCTGATTAATTCCTTTATTGTAAAAACTGGTGGCGACAGCAATTCAGAAGATGAAACAAAAAATAAAAACTTGACAAGGTTGATAATGATAAACTTTGCACTTGACACAATTGTTTCAAGGTTAAATGGCTTCAGAGGTAAACGAGCTTATGCCATTTCTCTTATGTATGAACTTTTTATCTTCCTGTTGTCATCAATACTATTTTTTTGGTTCGTAAACTATGAACTTTATCAAATAAGCCCAAGTAACTTTGTCACCATCGGAACTCCTTCAAGTTTTGAGGTTCTTTATTACAGTATAAAAAACATTGCGTTTGGCAGCATTGATGCTATTAAGCCGCTTTCATGGATTGCAAAATCTGTCGAGCTATTTTCCTATTTAGTTATTGGGATTTTACTGTTTGTTATTGTTGTCTCCGTAATATTTTCTTTACGCAACGAGAAAATTAATGAGAACATTAAACTCACTACTACGCTTTGCCAAGACCAAAATAGAATAGTTCAAGAGTATGTAATCAAAACATACGGCAAGGACATTCAATCCGCAGTAACAGAAGTTGCTAATATTAAAAAGTCGTTACAACAACTCAGCGACATAATCAACAAACTATTTTGAGGCATGAACAAAACTGCTTAAATAATTTAATCTGCCCTTCTTCGGATGGACAGAAGGGCAGCAGGTAACACGGGTTTTGTGTCAGGCGGGGTGACGTGCAAACTAGGAGCTTTGTTCTTCTATTCAAGTTTAAGTGCTGGTTAACAGTTTTGTGCTCCGAACCCCACCCGAACGCAAAGCCCGAAAACGTTAGGTGCAAGCGTAAACGAGGTACGTCACCTACTACGAAACTAATAAAATTTCAAATGGAGACAATAGATTTTCGCTCGAAGAACCCGAAAGAGATATTGAATATTTTGGGTTTTCTATTTGAAAAATCAAGAGAAAACAGAGACATAGGAAAACTTGAAAACACAATAAGAATTGCAAGTGAAATTGAAATCAAATCTTTCAATACTCATTCTAAAGCAATTTTTCATTACTACTTAGGCAATGCTTGGTCTTATATACAAGACTTGAAATGTCCAAATGAAGAATTTCCCCTTGAAACAAAGGAGTTAGAATATGAAATTATTCATTTTAGGAAAGCATATTTATTAATCAAGGACTGTAAAGATAAATTTATTGAATGCCAGATTCTTACAAATTTGGGAAATCTTTTTAGCCATATTGGCAGGTTCTCGGAAGCACAAGAATATTTTAATGCTTGTTTAAAAATCGATAAAAATTTTGGAATGGCATTAGGAAATAGAGGAATGGCTCTTTTCTATTATGCCCGAGTGATTTTTAATCCTGTTCATCAATTCATATTTATGCAATATGCTCGCAAAGATTTAATTAAATCCTTAAGATCAGATCAAGTTTATATGGATGCTAAGCATGCCTTTCGTAGTATAATTCAACAGATTGAAAGTTCACATGAAAAAAATCATCTAGATGACTTTGAAAAATATGACAATTATTATAAAGATATAGAAGACGTAGAAGTTGAGTATCGAAAGTGGTGTTCTGAAAACAGATTATTTATTAATCCGCTTAATGATATATTAACCGATAGCATTGCTTCAAATGACTTTCTATTTACGCCATCAATGATTTTAGGACTTGATGAGAAGCCAGTCTATCATTCTATCTTTAATCAGTTAAAGCAAGAGTTTGTTAGTGCTAGGTACTTATTTTATGAAGCATTAAATGAAAGCGAACCGCACTTTTCTGATAAAAATGTGACATTAATGGACACTTTAGATTATTCCGTGTATTCATTGACGCTAGAACAAATCAAAGGTACGTTTAGGACATGTTATTCTATATTTGACAAAATTGCCTACTTCATCAATTTGTATTTAAAACTAGGATACGACTCCAATAGAGTGAATTTCAAAAATGTCTGGTACAAAAATCTAGTAAAACAAAATGGCTTAGACGATAGACTTTCAATTACAAGAAATTGGGCTATGAGAGGACTATTTTGGTTAAGTAAAGATTTTCATGAAAAGGAATTTGAGTCGTCAATTGAGCTAGATGCAAAAGAATTGGCAGTATTGCGTAATTTCATGGAGCATAAATCATTCAAAATAATCGAATCATTTAACGAAGGTTGGTCAGAAAAAACTGAGACATTTGTAATTGACCGGACTCTTTTTTACAATAAGACATTTAAGCTCCTAAAACTAAGCCGATCCGCAATATTGTATCTATCATTTCTTATTTTTGATGAAGAACGTGAGCGAAATAAATCTAGGGATGCTAAAAAATCGATTCCATTGAATTTTATAGAAATAAATGACGAAGACAAAATATAATACGCCTGTACCTGACAAAAATTATTTGTCAAATGCCGTTTTTGGGCTGACAAAAAGCTATGTAGCCCCCAACAGCGGAGGTGCGGCTCGACAGGAAAACCGCCCGCAGTCGGCAACTGCATATAGTTCCGACCGTTAGCAATCATTTCTAAAATGGGGAATGACACAAAAAAATACTCTGCTGGTGCAGATTTACAACCCTGCCCGAATAGAAGCCGCCCCAGTCGAGTAGCTGCCACGCGTGGTGGGTAACCCTGAGATTCAGCTGTCTCTATCCTTTGAAGTAAGCAAATAGCGGATGTGAAACGGAATGGGATTTTCCAAACTATGTAACGAATAGTACACATGAGAATTGACAAAAAGGATCTAATCGGGATATGGAACATTGTTTTGGCCGTCATTCTTTTGATAGATAAAATGCTTGAAAAGGAACCGATTTCCCTTTTGTTTGGTATCCTTTAGGCGGGTTTGGTTATCTCTGGCATCTATGTGGTTTACGAAAATCACATGGGGAGAAACGAATAGGACCAGTCGGATCCTGGATTTTCCTTCCATTTGTTGGGAACGTGTTCTTCCGCTTGGTTCTGACTTTAACGCTTCCGTGGGGTACGGATTGGGTCCGACAACCGCTACCCATACAGTCCGGCAACCGTGATTTTGGGTAGCCACTTTCCGTAGGGCTTAGGCTCGGTTTATCGGAAAGTCGTCCGCAAACGGCACCTGCGTGGAGCTTGCCGTTTCAATCAATATATTTTTGCAAAAACCGGATGGCAAAAAACATCCAACGGTTCACTTGAAGCATGCTCAAATGATCAGTTTTCAGAGAACAAAGGCTCTTTCGAACAAAAGTGTTTTGGCAACGGGTGGGGTCATTCTTTCCGGCTTGTGCTGGTATATTGGGGGAGGTTTGAATGGAGATTTCTGGTACCTTATGTGGCTCGCTCCTCTGCCAATTTTGCTAATTTCCTTTAAAGCCTCAGCAAGGAGGACCTTTTTGATTTCGTTCATCGCTTATCTGATCGGACGACTAAGTTGGTTCAGCTATTTGGCAACCGTTGCAACGATTGTTCCGGCAGTGGTTTTTACGATTGCATTTCCTTTGTTTTTTGCGTTGATCATGCTTGCCAATCGGCTAGTGATGCTCAGGTGCCATACATGGTATGCCGTTTTTGCTTTTCCAGTCTTCTTTACCGCTTTTGAGTGTTTGTTGATAAAGTTTTCACCCGATGGAACCGCTGCCAGCATTGCCTATTCACAATCAGACCTCCTGCCGCTCATTCAAATAGCATCCATCACAGGCATTTTGGGAATTACTTTCGTGGTGACTTTCATTCCTGCTGCACTGGCAGTCGGTTGGCATTGCCGTGATGCGAAAGAGAGACTGCGACCTTTGGCGATTGTCTCTTTTCTCCTCCTCTTTTCCCTGTTTCTTTTGGGTGTGTTGAGAATCAATGGCGGTACCGGATCGAAATCTGCAAAGGCAGGACTTGTTGTTTTGGATGAAGAAACACACAAAATGGGAAGAACTCTTGACCTTTCGCATGAACTTCAACACACAAAAAACTATGCGCTGGAAATTTCAGCACTTGCCTCGCAGGGAGCAAAAATAATTGTGCTTCCGGAGAGAGCCATCAACCTAAACAAGGAGTTGGATACTGCTTCGGTGAACATTCTAAGTAGCTCGGCAAAACAGAATCATGTAACGATCATTGTTGGTTATACCCATTTAAAAGACCGGCAAGAAAGAAACGCTGCAATGGTCATAGACCGTGAAGGGAAAGTTGCGGGTGATTATTTTAAAGTTCATCTCGTAAAAGGTTTGGAAGACCGGTTCACGCCAGGTTCTGAAATTGGGTTGTTCAGATTTGACGGAGTGACGGCTGGGGTATCCATTTGCAAAGACATGGATTTTCCGGATTATATTAAAAAGTATGGCCAAAGCAACGTCAATTTTCTTTGCATTCCTGCATGGGACTTCGTGACAGATGATTGGCTTCATTCACGCATGGCAATCTTAAGAGGAGTCGAAAATGGCTTTTCGGAAATTAGAACCGCAAGGCAAGGAAGACTAACGATCAGCGACATTTATGGAAGGGTCATTGCAGAAACAAGTTCAGCCCAAGGTAGGACAGCTGCACTCATCGGAGAAGTACCGCTTGAAAACGCAGTTACTTTTTATTCTCGTTCTGGTGATTGGTTCGGAGTGGTCATGATAATTTCCGCCATTGGATTTCTTTTGACAGCAATGGTTAAGAGGAAGGTTCATTAACCCATGACAGATAGTCGCTCAAATGCTCGCTGGTGAAGATTTGCAATCCTTGCCCGAACAGATGCCGCCCTTTTAGTGTAGCTGCAAAGCGTTATGGGAAGCCGCGAGGTACTGCTGATACCAACCTTTTTTGAAAGCGAGTGGTTGTAGGGCAATTAAGCGGAGTTTTCTGGCAAATAGAAACATGGAGTATGATTGACAATTTTGGATTATTTTTATTTCTATATCAAAATAATGAAAAAGAAAAAGAGTTATGCGATGCGTGAGGACCAAGTCGATTTTACGGGTGGAATCTATTCAAATCCAAATGATTCAAGAATGTTTGTTCCCAAATCCATTCCGGGACTGGGTTGGACTTTGAATTTTGGGAATCCAAAAGCTGTTCGGCTTTTTAAAACACTTTTTGTTTTGATAATCATCGGGCTTATGTCCGTTTGTTTGTTTGAAGCTTATCATTCAGGTAAGTAGTTGCGAATTGAAGGTCTCATCAACCTCGTTTTTTGTAGCTTTACCAATCATCCACATTATAATGTATTTGTGAAGAGCGATTTCGGTAGTAATGGAACTTTATTAAGACGAAATTTCTTGTTTGAGCCGAACTACAAAGTTTATGATACAGAGATTGTTTTTGGAAAGAGCGAAGGCAACACGCGGAACCATGTCTTCTTCAAGTCTGTTCTTTTGATGTTGGCTTGCAGCTTCTTTTCACAACATCAAATCATCAGATGTTGATCATTGGAACTACAAGTACGTCCTCTTTATTGATCGAAAGAATATTAGTATGGCAGTATGTATATGAATGGAAGATTCAAATAAAGTTTATACCATGTTTTGGAGGAGAGCCCTTTCAACGATACTAGATCTTACATTTATTGCAAGCATGGGTCATTTGATTCGTCTGGCAATTCTGCAATATGTCTTTGTAAACTCTACAATTGTTTTGGCTATTGTCTGGATTATATACTATCTGACTTGTCACTTGCTTTTAAAAGGAAGAACTATTGGTAAAATTGTAACTGGTTTACAATTCATTACAGATCATAAGAAGGGTTTTTGTATCAGTCATTTTTTGATTCG
>JAJTBP010000331.1 GCA_021286825.1 Marinilabiliales bacterium
TTCATGGTGCGCAACACCTACATCTATCCGCCGGAATTCTCCATGAAAATCATTGCCGACATCTTCGAGTTTACCTCTCAGAAGATGCCGAAATTCAACTCCATCTCCATCTCCGGATACCACATGCAGGAAGCTGGAGCAACTGCCGATATCGAAATGGCGTACACCCTGGCCGATGGGTTAGATTATATCCGGACCGGTATCAAAGCCGGATTGGACATCGATGCATTCGCTCCGCGTCTCTCCTTCTTCTGGGCTGTTGGCATGAACCACTTCATGGAGATAGCCAAGATGCGGGCCGCCAGGATGATCTGGGCAAAGATGGTCAAACAGTTCCATCCCAAGAGTGCCAAATCCATGGCCTTGAGGACCCACTCCCAGACATCAGGCTGGTCTTTGACCGAGCAGGATCCATTCAACAATGTGGGCAGAACCTGCATCGAGGCATTGGCAGCAGCACTGGGACACACCCAGTCGCTTCACACCAATGCCTTGGATGAAGCCATTGCCTTGCCAACTGACTTCTCCGCCAGGATTGCACGAAACACCCAGCTTTACCTGCAGCAGGAGACCGAAATCTGCCGTTCCCTCGATCCCTGGGCCGGCTCATATTATGTAGAATCCCTGACCAATGAAATCTTCCACAAAGCCTGGGCTTTGATCCAGGAGGTCGAAGAACTGGGTGGAATGGCCAAGGCTATCGAGACGGGTGTTCCCAAGATGCGGATTGAAGAGGCCGCCGCGCGGACCCAGGGAAGAATCGACTCTGGTTCACAAGCCATCATTGGTGTCAACAAGTTCAGATTGGAAAAGGAAGACCCGATCGACATCCTCGAGATTGACAACAGTGCCGTACGGCTCTCCCAGATCGAACGTCTGAATCAACTCAAGGCCGGAAGAAACGAGGCCGATGTACAAGCCGCCCTGGCTGCCCTGACGGAATGTGTCCGCACAGGCAAGGGCAACCTGCTTGAGCTGGCCATCGATGCTGCTGCCAAAAGGGCATCGCTTGGCGAGATTTCCTTTGCCTGCGAAAAGATCGTAGGCCGATACAAAGCAACCATCAGAACAATTTCAGGCGTGTATTCCTCAGAAGCCAAAAACGACAACGAATTTTCAGAAGCCAAAAGACTTGTGGAAATTTTTGCAGAGAAAGAGGGCAGACAACCCCGCATCATGATCGCCAAGATGGGCCAGGATGGGCATGACAGAGGCGCCAAAGTGGTCGCCACAGGTTATGCTGATCTTGGATTTGATGTCGACATGGGACCCCTGTTCCAGACTCCGGAAGAGGCAGCCCGGCAAGCCGTCGAAAACGATGTGCACATCATGGGCATCTCCTCCCTTGCAGCAGGTCACAAAACATTGGTGCCTGCCGTCATTGCCGAAATGAAGAAACTGGGTCGTGAAGACATCATGGTCATTGCCGGAGGTGTGATCCCTCCGCAGGATTACCAGTTCCTCTATGATGCGGGTGTGGTAGCCATTTTTGGTCCGGGTACCAGCGTGGCGGCAGCCGGAAAGAAAATCATGGAAATCTTGATTGCGGCTCAGTCCTGAAGGAGAGCCGATCTTTCGATTGGTATACGGAGCGCTGCAAGGATCTTTCCCTGCAGCGCTCTTGTTTTGTAGCAAAATGAGGCGTTCCAGCCCTCCTTCAGGAGCTCTTGCACTGCGCTATGCCAATCCTTTCAATTCCTTTCGTTACTTTCACTCTCTGATCGTGTCCGCGCCAACAGCATGGGGAAATTCCGGGATTGGGTTTCCGGCCGACAGGCCAGTTACCCGTTCCATCTTCCAGGCTGGATGGCCTCGCTGATAACCAATGTCCTGAAAACCCATGAAAAAGACTCTTCTTCTCCTCTTGATGCCCATTGCTTCCCTGACCATTTCATTTGCCGCGAAACGGCCCGGATCAACGGAGCCTCCCGGTTCAAGACTCTCCGCTTCGGTTCCGCTGAAGGTCTGGTACCTGGAACCTGCCGATTCGAAGTTGGCCGATGACAAAAACGGCTGGAAAAACGATGCGGAGTGGCTGAAGGCGCTGCCCCTGGGAAACGGTTTTTTGGGTGCCATGGTGTTCGGCGATGTTCAAACGGAACGGATCCAGTTAAACGAGAAGAGCCTGTGGTCGGGCTCCCCTGATGATGGAGACAATCCGGAGGCTTACGGGGCCCTGGCGACCATCCGGCAACTGCTCACGGCGGGTAAATATAGGGAGGCAACGGCTCTGACCAACAAGACACAGGTATGCAAGAATGCCGGTTCCGGCTTCGGTAACGGTGCAGCCGTGCCTTACGGAAGTTTCCAGACCTTGGGCGACTGGCATTTCGACTTCGGAAGAGCATCTGCCTGGACCGATTACCGCAGGGAATTGGATTTGTCATCGGGCATGGTTCGCATCCAATACAAGCAAGAAGGTATCCGCTTTCAGCGTGAACTGTTTGTCAGCTACCCGGATCGGGTGTTGGTTCTTCGCCTTACGGCTGATCATAAGGGAAGCATCGGATGCTCTACCTTTTTGGACCGGCCAGAACGATTCGACGTTACGGTAGCACAGGATGGCATGCTTATGTCAGGCACCCTCGACAATGGCAAGGGAGGAGAGGGCATGCATTATGCCGTCCGGATGAAGGTGCTGAATCAGGGTGGCAAAGTAGCGGTTCAAAAGGGTAAGCTGGTTCTGACCGGCTGCGATGCGGTGACTTTGCTGCTGACAGCCGCCACTGACTATCGGCTGCATTATCCCGATTACAAAGGGGCAGATCCGTTGTCCGTAACGCAAGAGCAGATGTTGCAAGCCTCCACCAAAGGCTTTACAGCCCTTAAGCTTGCTCATGTGAAAGATTATGCGACCCTTTTCGGGAAAGTTCAGCTACGGCTCTCTACCGTAGCGGAGGATACCATTCCAACCAACCAACGAATTCTTGCCAACAACCATCCGGAGCCAGATCTTCACCTGCAGGAACTCTATTTTCAATATGGCCGGTACCTGCTGATCTCATCTTCCCGCAGGGGATCGCTGCCGGCAAATCTTCAGGGCATCTGGAGCAACAAATTGCAGACCCCCTGGAACGGTGACTACCACACCGACATCAACGTACAGATGAACTACTGGCCCGCCGATGTGACCAATCTGGCAGCATGCTATGATCCCTTGACCGACCTCATTGCCTCACTCGTACAGCCCGGCTCACGTACTGCTGCAATCCAGTACCATGCCGCCGGTTGGTGCGTCCATCCCATCACCAATGTCTGGGGATTCACCGCACCTGGAGAAAGTGCCTCCTGGGGACTGCATCTGGGTGCCGGAGGATGGTTGTGTCAACATTTGTGGGATCATTATCTATTTACCGGAGATGACCAATTCCTCGCACGGGTCTATCCGATCATGGCTCAATCGGCGGCTTTTT